>JAITMS010000014.1 GCA_031277255.1 Azonexus sp. | reverse complement strand
CACTATGGAACTCACTTGAGGAAATACTCGATACGGTTTCACCCCTTGAGTGCAGAAACTACTTCAAATCCTGTGGCTATGAAAATACTTGAATCAAAAATGCTCTAATAGCGCGGTTGGGGTTTAGCGCGGTTTTGATTCAAGCCTCCGTATCCTCTCTCCGTACCGCCCTTCGACAGGCTCAGGACAAACGGCATTGGGGGGTGCATGCGCTTGAAGCAAAACCGCTCTAAAAAAACAGGCTCAACATCCGTCAGGTGATTTTCTTGCCTGGGCGCTCACATGATGAGCCGTCCAAGAAGTTCCGTCATGCGTGAATAGGTGATGAACACCTCATGCGTAGCGCGTGTGATGGCAACGTAAGTTAGGCGTATATCGTCTTCAGGTTTTTCCGCTTTCAGCGCCCCCAGCCCGCCAATCGCCACGCAGGGGAATTCCAGCCCCTTGGCGCTGTGCATGGTCAAGAGCCGCACCGCATCCTGTTTTGTCTGGATACGGTTGCGGTTCCTTTTGGCGACATCACATGGCAAGCCCTGTTTCGCCAATATTTTTTCAAATCGCTCGCCAATCCCATGTTCAGGGTACAACAGCGCCATCTGCGCCCATTGGTAACCGGCGGTTTTTCTGCTCAACAGCCACTCCGCGATGGCGTGCCCTTCGCCATCGTAATCCACGCATTGGCGCACGACCGGCTCGACGCCCTGGCGTCCGGCGTCTTCCGGCAACAAGATCGCATCCTCAGCGCCGGCGCAGACCCCCGGCGCGTTGATGACATCGGCGGCGAATTGCCGCGCGAAGCGCAGAATCTGCGCGGTGTTGCGGTAGTTCACCTTGAGTACCGTGGTGCGTCCTGCCGCCTCGATGCCAAGCTCTTTCCACACCGGACGCTTGCGCCCCTTGTAAATCGCCTGGGCATCGTCATAGACCACCATCAAGGCTCTGGTGTCGGGGTTGACCATGCGCGCCGCCAAGGCCAGCCATTGCGGCTCGAAATCATGCGCCTCGTCGATCAGCACGGCGTCGTATTGGCCGCCCGGAATCAAGCCGCGCTCAACAGCGTTGAGCACGGCATTGACTGCGGCGCCCTGACGTTCGGTGTAGTCAGGAATGTCTTTTTCATTGGGCTGCGGCAGGCCATACAGGCGCAACATTTTCCAGCACCATGAATGAAAGGTGGAAACGATCACCTTGTCCTCGACGCCTCGATCCTGCATGGCGTTTTCCAGACGCGCGGTAATGCCGTTGGCAAAGCTCAATAGCAATACCGGACGGCTTGCCGCCTTGGCAATCTGCTCGGCGCGGAAGGCCAAAATCAGCGTTTTGCCAGACCCCGCCACACCGCGCACGATGCGATGCCCTTCGCCCATGCTGCGGGCGATCAACTCCTGATTCATGTCCATCACCGCTAGCGTTCGATCATCGGCTGGCGCGGTTTCCTCCTCAAACGGCAGGGCAATTTGCGTGACGCGAATTTCCGGGAACAACAAGGCGCGCACACGATCAATCTGCGGCAGCGACAGGGCGGCGGCAATGTGTTTGCTGGCCAGATTCCACACCTGTTCACGGAAAACATCGGGATTCGCGCTCTCCGTCATCTCGTCGCGGAAAATGCAGCGGTGCGGCGGAAAAACCTCGCGTAAATCCGTTTGCTCAAACTGCCTGCGCGTGATGTTGGTGAAGACCACGCCATAACCAAACGGCATCGCCAGATGCCCCATCAGTGAGCCGCTCTCGATCACCAGCAGGGCGTCGCGTTTGAGCGTATCGACCACGTTCAGCATATAGCCGCGCACCTGATCAAACGGATTTTGCGCGGCGACCACGCCCCGGTTGGTCAGCAGATCAACCTGCATTTTGTTGGCGCCAGCAATCGTGTCAAGACGCCAATCCTTGACCTCCAGCACCACGAGACCCTGCCGCGGGTGTAACGCCACAAAATCGGGGTGTTTGCCAAATGCCCCTACCGGCAGGTTGTGCCACACCCAGACATTGTCCTCAAGAAAATCCTTGAGCCGCTCGGCGAGACGCAATTCGCCACGGGCGTCAAAACGGGCGGAACCCAGGGAGGGAATCAATGTGGCCATGAAATCATTTTGTTTTGCCGAGGCGGCGCAGCGCAACGCGCCGATTATACGGGGTTCGCGGATATCGCCGCTTGGCGATAAAGTGCACAGTCAATCCCTGCCGGGCAGTTCCCGGAAGGGGTGACACAAAACCACTCAGAACATGACCCCAAGCCCCTCCCATCCGCCCAAAACCCGCATCCGCCGCGCCTTTGAGCGCGCCGCGCCGACTTACGACGCGGCGGCGGCAATGCAGCGCGAGATTTGTCAGGCACTGCTGGCGACGCTCGATGTGATCGCGCCGCCCGCCACCCTCCTCGACGCCGGGGCCGGCACCGGCTATGCCCTGCCCTTGCTGGCCGAGCGCCTGCCCGCCGCCGAGCGCCTCGCCGTCGACCTCTCGCCCGCCATGCTGGCGCGGATTGCCGCGCCCTGCCAGCGTCTGGCGGGCGATCTCGAACATTTGCCGCTGGCGGCTGGCTGTTGCGATCTGTACTGGTCCAATCTCGCCCTGCAATGGTGCGATTTGCCGCGCGCGCTGGCCGAGGCGTGGCGCGTCTTGCGCCCCGGCGGGCGGCTGGCCGCGACGACGCTTGGCCCAGCAACCTTTGCCGAATTGCGGCAGGCTTTCGCCTTGGTCGATGATTACCCGCACACCCTGACTTTCCAGACGCCGGAAGCCATCGCCCGCAACGCCCGCGCCGCCGGTTTTATTGATGTGAGCATCCGCCGTCAGCGTCATGTCGCCCATTACCCGGATTTACGGCGCCTTCTCTCCGCGATCAAGGCCATCGGGGCCAATCAGTTGGGCAGCGGGCGGCGGCCTCATCCGATGGGCCGCGCCGCCTTCGCCGCGCTGCAAGCGGCAGCCGAACGGCAACGCCAGGCGGCGGGGCTGCCGCTGACTTATGATGTCTTGATCGTGAATGCCCGCAAATGAAACGCGCTTACTTCCTCACCGGCACCGATACCGGGGTCGGCAAAACCTTCGTCGCCGCCGCCCTGCTCCACCGCGCCGCGCAGCGTGGTCTTTCCAGCGCCGGTCTGAAGCCGGTCGCCGCCGGGGTGGACGCCACGGGCCGGAACGAGGATGTCGAGGCGCTACGCGCCGCCAGCAGCGTTCAACTGGCGGCGGCTGTCGTCAATCCTTATTGCTTCGAGGCCGCCATCGCCCCGCATCTGGCCGCCGCCGAGGCGGGCCGCGCCATTGCCTTCGCGCCGATTCTCGCCGCTTGCCAAGAAGCGCGGGCAGCGGCTGATTTCGTCATTGTCGAAGGCGTCGGCGGTTTTCGCGTGCCGCTCGGCGCTGACGGCGACAGCGCCGATCTCGCTGTGGCCCTTGGGCTGCCGGTGATTCTCGTCGTCGGTATGCGTCTGGGCTGCATCAATCACGCCATGCTCAGCTTCGAGGCCATCGCCGCCCGTCGGCTCACGTGCGCCGGTTGGGTCGCCAACCCGATCGACCCGGCAATGGCGCGCTTTGCCGCCAACCTGCATACCCTATGCGAGCTGTTGCCCGCGCCGCTGCTCGGCGTAACGCCACACACCCCCGACAGCCGCAGCGCCGCAGCGGCGCTGGAACTACCAGTCTGAAAAACCATCTTGAAAATAACACCCACCCCGTTCGGGCTGAGCTTGTTCCTGCGTCAAGCTCATGGGCATACCGATTACCCGGCGCTCGGCTGACCGGATCCGAACGCCATCCCGTTGCCAAAGATGCTGTTTGTATTCATACGGATAGGCGCATGTTGGCAACAAATAGATTTGTCCGGTTTTGTAGCACATGAATTGTCCGCTTTGACCGATGTGGGGAAATAGGTGCAGGGCGTAGCCCGGAAGCCATTTCCCCACATCGGGCGG
>JAITMS010000175.1 GCA_031277255.1 Azonexus sp. | reverse complement strand
AAAGGAACGCATCCGCCGCGCCGGGCAACGCATAAGCAGCGAGCAGCGAGCAGCGAGCAGCGAGCAGCGAGCAGCGAGCAGCGAGCAGCGAGCAGCGAGCAGCGATTGGATGGCACGATTCCCGAAAGTTCCCCGGAATCGAAAAAATATCCCCTCGACATTGGCTTCCGCGTCCTCAAAATCGACACCTCCAACATGGCTGACGTCTACTACGTTCCCGATGCGCTGGACAACGCCAATCTCGACCTGTTCATCGACAACATCAAACCCGACCGCTCTGCCGAAGACCTGCTGTTCCAGGTCATGCTGGACTGGGGCGTTGACCTCACCCTGCCCATCGAAAAGAAAACCCTTCAGGGCAAGGACGTGTACTTCGTCGATGGCGACGAACTCGCCGCCTGCTTCGACGCGCAGCAAGGCATCGACGAAACCTTCGTCAAGGAATTGGCTGCCTACAAGCCGCTGCGCGTGGTGTTCCGCGATGCCGGGTTCAAGGACAGCGCGGCCAAGATCAATGTCGAGCAAATCTTCAAGCTGCTCTCGCCCGCCACCGACGTGAAGTGCCTGTGAGATAGACCGATGGAACAGCGCGAATTGTCATCACTGCTGGAAAGCCTTGTCGCCACTTGGGAAAACGAGGTGGTGGAGTTCAAGCAGGCGGGCGATAGCTTCAGCACCGACGATATCGGCAAGTATTTCTCGGCGCTGACGAACGAGGCCAACTTGCGCAATGCCGATTCGGCCTGGCTGGTGTTCGGCGTACATAACAAATCCCGCCGCGTAGTAGGCACCGACTACCGCCCGCAGGCCGAGCGTCTGCAATCGCTGAAGATGCAGATTGCCGAGAACACGGAGCCGCGCATCACGCTACGCAACATCCACGAATTGCATCATGCCGATAGCCGCGTGCTGTTGCTGGAAATTCCTCCCGCACCACGGGGTATCCCGATTGCCTGGAAGGGCCATTATTACGCCCGCGCCGGTGAAAGCCTGACTTCGCTGGGCTTGGACAAGCAGGATGAAATCCGCCGCCAGACGCTGGCGCAGGACTGGACGGCGCAAATCGTGATTGGTGCCACGCTGGCCGATCTGGATGAAACAGCCATCCGCAAGGCGCGGGAATCGTTTGCGCAGAAGTATGCCAACCGCGTCACGCTGGAAGAAGTGATGGGCTGGCCGCTGGCGACCTTTCTCGACCGCGCCCGGCTCACTCAAGGCAGGCAGATCACCCGCGCTACCTTGCTGCTGCTGGGCAAGGCGGAATCGGCGTATCGGCTGTCGCCGCACATGGCGCAATTGACCTGGAGCCTGCAAGGCCCGGAGCAAGCCTATGAGCATTTCAGCCTGCCATTCCTGCTCAATACCACGCGGCTGTATCAGCGCATCCGCAATATCCAGTTGCGCATCCTGCCGCAGGACGAACTGGTGCCGGTGGAAGTGCCGAAATACGACCAGAAGATCGTGCTGGAAGCCCTGCACAACTGCATTGCGCATCAGGACTACACCCGCCACGCCCGCGTGATCGTCATCGAACAGCCGGACAGGTTGATCTTCGAGAGCGCGGGCGGCTTTGTCGAAGGCCTGCCGGATGATTACCTGGAAGGCACCAAGATTCCCAGCCACTACCGCAACCCGTTTCTGGCGCAGGCGATGGCCGAATTGAACATGATCGACACGATGGGCTATGGCATCCGCGACATGTACCGGGGGCAGGCGCGGCGCTACTTTCCGTTGCCGGACTACGACCTTTCCAAACCAGGCGTGGTGAGGATGACGATATACGGCGGCGTGGTGGATATGGCCTACAGCCGCCTGCTGATCCAAAAAACGGATTTACCGCTGGCCGACGTACTGGCGCTGGACAGGGTGCAGAAGAAGCTGCCGATTCCCGACGAGGCCGCCGCGCATCTGCGCAAGGCGAAGCTGATCGAGGGACGCAGGCCGAACTACTTTGTTTCCGCAGTGGTAGCGGCAGCCACAGGCGGAAAAGCCGAGTACATCCGCAATCGCCGCCAGGATGATGCACACTACGCGAAGCTGATTACGGATTATCTCAGCCAGTTTGGCCAAGCGACCCGCACAGAGATCAACACGTTACTGCTGTCCAAACTCAGTGATGCGCTGACGGACGAGCAGAAGGACAACAAGGTCGCCAATCTGCTGACCAACCTGCGGCGCAACGGGCGTATCTGCAATGCAGGCAGCCGAGGGCGCCCCATCTGGAGACTTGCAGAATGAAAGCAAGGCAAAAGCCAGATAAATTAATTGAAAATCAATTAGTTACATCTTTCTGCAATCTGATTCTGCTAATGATTTGCAGAAAGAAAGCCACGCCGGGAACAGAATGAAACTCAAGTTCAAGACCCAAGCCTACCAGACTGCCGCCGTGCAGGCGGTGGTGGACTGTTTTGCGGGGCAGCCGTCCGTCGGCCCAGAGGCGATCAGCTATCGCATCGACCCCGGCAAAGAGGCCAGGGGGCAGGCCATCGGCAGTCTGTTGGGTGATGACGCGGGTTTCAAGAATGCCGATTTGTCGTTATCAGACGCGGCGTTGCTCGACAACATCCAGCAGGTACAGCGCCAGCAGAATCTACCCATCGCCGACGCGCTGGTTAAAACCAAAATCGCCCGCGTGAATCTCGACATCGAGATGGAAACCGGCACCGGCAAAACCTACTGCTACATCAAGGCGATTTTCGAGCTGAACAAACGCTACGGCTGGAGCAAGTTCATCGTCGTCGTGCCCAGCATCGCCATCCGCGAAGGCGTTGCCAAGTCGCTGGAAATTACCGCCGAGCATTTTCTCGAAAGCTATCAGAAGAAGGCGCGCTTCTTCATCTACAACTCCAAGCAGTTGCACCAGTTGGAAAGTTTTTCGTCGGACGCGGGCATCAACGTCATGGTCATCAATGTGCAGGCGTTCAATGCCACCGGCAAGGATAACCGGCGCATTTATGAGGAACTGGACGATTTTCAGTCGCGCAAGCCGATTGATGTCATCAGCGCCAACCGGCCCATCCTGATTCTGGATGAGCCGCAGAAGATGGAAGGCGGCAAGACGCTGGATTCGCTGGTAAATTTCAAGCCGTTGATGGTGCTGCGCTATTCGGCCACGCACAAAACCACGCACAACAAGATTCATCGGCTGGATGCGTTGGATGCCTACAACCAGAGACTGGTGAAGAAAATTGCCGTGCGCGGCATTGCGGTGAAGGGGCTGGCGGGAACCAATGCCTACCTTTATCTGCAATCCATCGAAATCTCCACCAAAAAACCGCCTGAAGCGCGGGTGGAGATGGAAATCAGGCAGGCAGGCGGCAACATCAAGCGCGTGCCACGGAAACTTGGCAAGGGCGACAACCTGTTCGATTTGTCTGGTGAGTTGGATCAGTACCGCGGCGGCTACGTGGTGGCGGACATCAACGCCAATACCGATACCCTGAGTTTTACCAATGGCGTCGAGCTGGTAGTGGGTGACGCCACGGGCGATGTGACCGAAGCGGCGCTGCGCCGCATTCAGATTCGAGAGGCGATCAAGGCGCATTTCGATAAAGAACAGGCGCTGTTCCTGCAAGGCGTGAAAGTGCTGACACTGTTCTTCATCGACGAGGTCGCCAAGTACCGCGACTACGCGGCGACGGATGAGAAAGGCGAGTACGCCCGCATCTTCGAAGAAGAATACAATCTGTATCTCAACGAAATGCTCGATCTGGATGAAACGGCCTACGTCAAATACCTGAAAAGCATTGCAACGGACAAAACCCACAGCGGTTATTTTTCCATCGACAAAAAGAGCAAGCGGCAGGTGGATTCAGCCGTGGCGGCGCGTGGCGAAAACGCTGGCCTGTCGGATGATGTGGATGCCTATGATCTGATTCTGAAGGACAAGGAGCGGCTGCTGTCGTTCGCTGAGCCGGTACGCTTCATTTTCTCGCATTCGGCATTGCGTGAAGGTTGGGACAACCCGAACGTATTCGTCATCTGCGCGCTCAAGCACAGCGACAACACGATTTCCCGACGGCAAGAGGTGGGGCGCGGTCTGCGCCTGTCGGTCAACCAGCAGGGCGAGCGGATGGATAACCCGGCCATCGTCCATGACGTGAACGTGCTGACTGTGGTAGCCAGCGAAAGCTACAAGGATTTCGTCGCGGCGCTGCAAAAAGACATCAGCGATTCGCTGTCTTCGCGCCCACGGGTAGCGAACGAAGATTATTTCATTGGCAAAGTGCTGAAAACGCCAACCGGGGATGCGCCGGTTACGCCGCAAATGGCAAAGCAAATCTATCGCTATCTGGTCAAGAACGACTACACCGATGATGCTGACCAGATCACCGCTGCGTATCACGACGCCAAGAAGATTGGCGCGCTGGCCGATCTGCCGGCGGAATTGAAGCCGCACACTGACCAGGTGTTTCAACTCATCGACAGCGTGTTCAGCGCCAGCCAGTTGTCAGATATCGGCGATGACCGCCGCCCGAAGAAGAATCCACTCAACGCCAATTTCGAGAAACAGGAGTTCAAGGCGTTATGGCAGCGGATCAATCACAAAGCGGCCTATAGCGTCGAGTTTGATTCGGATGAATTGATTCGCAAGGCGGTGGCCGCGATCAATGACAAGAACGAGGGGCTGCGTGTCACGCCGCTCCAATACACCATTCAGTCGGGTAAGCAAATTGACCAAGTGACTTTCGATGCGCTTAAAAGTGGCGAGGGCTTCAAGGTTGCCGAAACAAAGGTTGAATACAACAAACAGTCGGTTTACTCGGCAGTGAAATACGACCTGATCGGCAAGCTGGCCGAAGGTACACAACTGACACGACGGACAGTTGCGGAAATTCTCAAGGGCATCAACGTCGCAGTCTTCGCACAGTTCAAGACGAACCCGGAGAGTTTCATCGCCGAAGCCACGCGGCTCATCAATGAGCAGAAGGCCACGGTCATTATCGAACATCTGGCCTACGACCCAGTGGCGGACAAGTTCGATCTGGACATCTTCACCGCCGGGCAGAGCAAGCGGGATTTCAGCAAAGCGGGGGACAAGCTCCAACGGCACATCTACAACTATGTGCTGACCGATTCCAGCATCGAACGCAATTTCGTGAAGGAGCTGGATACCAGCAGCGATGTCGTGGTGTACGCCAAGCTGCCGCGCGGCTTCCATATCCCGACGCCGGTGGGCGACTACAACCCGGATTGGGCAATCAGTTTCAAGGAAGGCACTGTCAAACACATCTACTTCGTCGCGGAAACCAAGGGTTCCATGTCTACGATGGAACTACGCGAGATCGAGAAAACCAAGATCAAATGCGCACGCAAATTTTTTGATGAAATGAATCGGCGATATACACCGGAAAACGTCAAGTACGACGTCGTGGATAGCTTTGGAAGGCTTATGGAGGTGGTGCGATAGGCGGGCTTCGTACCGTAAAACGCCATTCCCTTGAGGCTGTAGGGGTATCGTTGCCCAAACCCTGAAACCGCTTGCGTCTTCCGTCCCGACAGGGCTGGCTGTCCTTGGAAAGCAGTCTTGGAGCGGGTGACGGGAATCGAACCCGTACTTTTTGCTTGGGAAGCAAAAGTTCTGCCACTAAACTACACCCGCCTAGCGCTTTGCGGGCGGGATTTTAGCATCAACTTTTGCTGGCTTGCGCTCCGTGTTTTCAAGCGAGTTGCTGGTATTGGCCCGCATGGAACAGCAGGGGGGCGAGATTGGGGGTTTCGCTGAAGCGTTCGACGCGGCCGATGAAAATATGGTGGTCGCCGCTGGCGAGGGCGGTTTCGTTGGCGACTTCAAAGCTGGCGCAGCAGTCCGGCAGGAGCGGCGCGCCGCCAGCGCCGGGACGCCAGGGAAGGCCAGCGAAGCGGTCGGCGGGCCAGGTGGCGAAACGGTTGGCCAGATCTACTTGGCCGGCGGCGAGGATGTTGATGGCGTGATGGCTGGCGTGGCGAAAAGCGGCGAGATTGTGCGAGTTGTTGTCGAGGCACCAGAGAACCTGCGCCGGGTCGAGCGAGACGGCGGTAAAGGCGTTGACGGTGAGGCCGATGGGCCGCCCGTCGGGGTCGAGCGCCGTGACGATGGCGACGCCGGTGGCGAAGCGCCCCAGCGCGTTGCGCAGGGGACGTGTATCAAGGGGGGCTTGGCTCATTGCGGGCGCTTGAAGAAAGACGAAGTTGCGTATTATCCGGCCTCGTTCCAACTGCGTCGAGATTGGTTTTGACTGACTTCCCCGCTTTTTCCACCCGCCTGACCGCCTGGCAGAAAACTGCCGGGCGGCACGATCTGCCCTGGCAGAACAGCCGCGACCCGTACCGTATCTGGCTCTCCGAAATCATGTTGCAGCAGACCCAGGTGGCGACCGTGATTCCTTATTACCGGCGCTTTCTCGTCCGCTTTCCCGATGTGCGGGCGCTGGCGGCGGCTGCGGTCGACGAAGTGATGGCGCATTGGGCCGGTTTGGGCTATTACGCCCGCGCCCGCAATCTGCACCGTTGCGCGCAGGCGGTGGTGGCTTGCCACGCCGGGCGTTTTCCCGATCAGGCGGCGGCGCTGGCGGCCTTGCCGGGCATTGGCCCATCGACGGCGGCGGCCATTGCCGTTTTTGCCTTTGGCCAGCGGGCGGCGATTCTTGACGGCAATGTCAAGCGCGTGCTGTGCCGCCATTTTGCCATTGACGGTTTTCCCGGCGCGGCGGCGGTGCATCGTCAGCTTTGGCGGCTGGCCGACAGCCTCCTGCCGGAGGCCGACATTGAAGCCTACACGCAGGGTTTGATGGATCTGGGCAGCGGTTTGTGTACGCGCCGCCGTCCCGCCTGCCAGGATTGCCCGCTGACGGCGGATTGCCGGGCGCGTCAGCAGGGGCGGCAGGCGGCGCTGCCAACGGCGCGGTCGCGGTCGGCGCTGCCGGAGCGGTCGGCGACTTTTGTGCTGCTCTGCGCCGATGGACGGATATTGCTTGAACGCCGCCCGCCGAGCGGTCTGTGGGGCGGCTTGCTGACGCCGCCGGAAGGGCCGGTGGCGCTCGTCCTCGCGCGCCTTGGCCTGAAGGCGCGGCATTGCCAGCCGCTGCCGCCGTTGCGCCATAGCTTCACCCACTTTCGCCTGACGCTGGAGCCGGTGCTGTGTGAAGTTGACGCGCCGCCGCGTCTGGCCGCCGACGGTTATGAATGGCTGGCGCTGGCGCAGGCGGCGACAGCGGGGGTGCCGACGCCAGTGGGTAAATTGCTGCGCGCGCTGGCTGGCGCGGCGGCTCTCAGAGGACAGATGACAGAGGACGGATGACAGTCAATTTCCGCCGCTGCCCCCTCTCTCCTATCCTCTCTCCCGCAAGCGGGAGAGAGGTGTGCCTCCCCTCGCCCACTTGTGGGAGAGGGGCCGGGGGAGAGGGAATGCGGCGCAAAAATTCAGTCTTCTGTCATCCGTTCCCCGTCCTCTGATTCCG
>JAITMS010000120.1 GCA_031277255.1 Azonexus sp. | reverse complement strand
CTTTCGTGCTGATACCTCCCGCGCCATCAGCCTCCCCAAAAAACGAAAGGCCGCCGCATGGAATCCAGAGTATCTCGGTACCGTCTTGAAATTACGGGAGATTTGATGCTCCGGCCCTGTTTCCCCCGGCTCGCCACTCTCTTGGCATTGCCGCAATAAGCTAAAATCCGGCCTTTGACGAACCACCCGTTCGCCCTGAGCCTGTCGAAGGGCGGAGTAGCGAGTGGGTTTCGCCTGTTCTGAGCGAAGTCGAAGGGACAGGCTCAGCCCGAACGGTCGCTGAGAAAAGAACAACCCTCAATTACTGGTCCGTAACCGCCTGCTCACCTTCAAGGAAGCCGCATGAAACTCGAAACCTTCAAAGCTGTTCTCGACGCGGCAGAACTGGAAAACGCCCTGAAGATCACCGCGCCAACCGCAAACAAACTTATCAAGTCACTGATTGAAAAGAAAATTATTGTTGAAATCACCGGTCAGCAGCGGGGGCGGATATATGCCTTTGATCGTTACCTTAATTTGTTTGTTAGTTAAAGAAAATCGGTTTCCCTTAACTAAAATAATGGCTAAGTAAAGAAACGACAATGACTGAAGCCGCTACGCCCTACCGTTACGAACCCACCACACTGCCCAGCGCAAGCGCCGTTGTCGCGGAATTCGTGCATCCGCCTGTACGCAAGGAATGCTATCCGTCCGAAGTGGAGCTTGAGCACAACCTCATCAAGCGGTTGAGGATTCGGGCTTACGGATACCGGGTCGGCCTTGACCCACATGACATTCTGCGGACGCTCAAGGCGGTGCCGGTCGAGGTGGCGTTGGGGCCGTAGTCAGGGATCAAAAGTATGTTGGACGCAAAAACATGGGTGTTGATCGGGGGTATCTTCAATCTGGCGTTCGCCATCTTCCACCTTCTGTTTTGGCGCATTTTCGGCTGGAAGAACGAACTCGCCAGGCTATCCTTCATCAACAGGGCGATTGTGCAGGTTCTCAATCTCTGTCTGACCTTTGTTTTTATCATCTTCTCCTACCTGTCGCTGGCTCGGTCAGAGGAATTGCTGAGCACGGCCCTGGGACGCTCAATCCTTGTTCTGATCGCTGTTTTCTGGTTATTGCGGGCCGTTTATCAGGCCGTTTTTTTCAAGTTGCGCCACTGGGCCTCATGGGCATTCTTCGCCGCCTTCGTGGGCGGCGCATCGCTTTATGCGGCGGCATTATCAGCCGCGTCCTAGGCCAAGGCTCTTTCCCCACTCCGCCGCCCTCTTGTGCGTTGCCGCAATAAGCTAAAATCCTGTCTTTGACAGACCTCGCCGCTCCCATGACTGCTCGCCTGCGCGAAATCCCTTACAACTACACCTCTTTTTCCGACCGCGAAATCGTCATTCGCCTTTTGGGCGCGGATAACTGGGCGGTGCTTGATGAATTGCGCGGCGAGCGTATTACCGGGCGTTCGGCGCGGATGCTCTATGAGGTGCTGGGCGACATCTGGGTGGTGCAGCGCAATCCCTATCTGGAGGACGATCTCCTGCGCAACCGCGAGCGGCGGCAGGCGCTGGTCAGCGCCCTGCGGCACCGGCTGACGGAGGTGGAAAAACGGCGGGCCGAGCGGGAGGCGGAGGATCCCGAACGTTCGGCCAAGGTCCGCCGTCTGGTCGAGGCGGCGGAGCAGGCGGTGGATCGTTTTGCGGCCCGTTTTGAAAAAACCATTGAACTCCGCCGCCGGGTGCAGAAAACCCTGGGCCGCCACACGCGCCGCGACAATATCGCTTTTGATGGCCTCGCCCGCGTTGCGCATGTGACGGACGCGACCGACTGGCGGGTGGAATATCCCTTCGTCGTCCTCTACCCGGATACCGAGGAGGAAATCGGGCCGCTGGTCAAAAGCTGCATCGAGCTGGGCCTGACCATCATTCCGCGCGGCGGCGGCACGGGTTATACCGGCGGCGCGGTGCCGCTGGTCTGGCGTTCCGTGGTCATCAATACGGAAAAGCTGATTGACCTTGGCCCGGTTGAGGAGATTATTTTGCCCGGCCAGGCGCGCCCTTGCGCCACCATCCGCACCAGCGCCGGTGTCATTACCGAGCGGGTGGCGGAGGCGGCGGCGGCGGCGGGCCGCGTCTTTGCCGTGGACCCGACTTCGGCCAGCGCCTCCTGCATCGGCGGCAATATTGCGATGAACGCTGGCGGCAAAAAGGCGGTGCTGTGGGGTACGGCGCTCGACAATCTGGCCTGGTGGAAGATGGTCGATCCCGACGGCAACTGGCTGGAGGTGGAACGGCTCAACCACAATTTCGGCAAGATTCACGAGCAGGCGACGGTCGAATTCCGCCTCCGGCGCTTTGACGCCAGCGGCAAGAAATTGCTCCAGGAAGAAACCCTGACCCTGCCCGGCGCAGCCTGCCGCAAGACCGGGCTGGGCAAGGATGTGACCGACAAGTTCCTCGGCGGCCTGCCCGGCGTGCAGAAGGAAGGCGCCGATGGCATCATCGTCGCCGCCCGTTGGGTCTTGCACCAGATGCCGCCGGTCACGCGCACCGTGTGTCTGGAATTTTTCGGCCAGGTGCGCGAGGCGGTGCCGTCCATTGTCGAGATTACCGATTACTTCAAGCCGGGCGGCGCCGGCCATCGGGCCGAGGTGCAACTGGCCGGGCTGGAGCATCTCGACGAGCGTTACGTCAAGGCTGTCGGCTACGCGACCAAGGCCAAGCGCCACGGAAGGCCGAAGATGGTGCTGATCGGCGACATCGTCGGCCACGACGAAACAGCGGTGATGCAGGCGGCCTCCGCCGTGGTCAAAATGACCCAGGCGCGCGGGGCCGAGGGTTTCATCGCAGTGACGCCGGAAACGCGCCAGAAATTCTGGCTCGACCGTTCGCGCACCGCCGCCATTTCACGCCATACCAATGCCTTCAAGGTCAATGAGGATGTCGTCATCCCGCTGCCGCGCATGGGCGATTACTGCGATGGCATCGAGCGCCTCAATATCGAACTGTCGATCGAGAACAAACTGGCCCTGTGCGATGCGCTGACCGCCTTCTTCGTCGGCGATCTGCCGGTGTACAGCGCCGATACCCAGCTCGACAAGGACGTGCTCATCGGCGACCGGCGTGAGCGGGCGCTCGAACATATCGCCGACGTGCGCGCCCGCTGGCAGTGGCTGCTCGACAATCTCGACCTGCCGCTGGCGGAGGCCGAGGCGCGTTTTGGCGAGTTCGGCGTCGTCGCCAGCGAACTGACCAACCGGGCTGAGCAGCCGACCTTGTTCCACCGCTTGCAGGATTATTCCGTCCGCGTGTCGTGGAAGCAGGAACTAAAGGAGCCGCTCGACAATATTTTTCACGGCGCCATTTACCGCCCCCTCTCGGAACGCATGACCGCCCTGCAACAGGAAGTCCTGCGCGGCCGCGTTTTCGTCGCGCTCCACATGCACGCGGGCGACGGCAATGTGCATACCAACATCCCGGTCAACTCCGACCATTACGACATGCTGCAAACGGCCAACCGGGCCGTCGGGCGCATCATGCGTCTGGCCCGCGCGCTCGATGGCGTCATTTCCGGCGAGCACGGCATCGGCATCACCAAGCTGGAGTTTCTGAGCGAGGAAGAAATCGCCCCCTTTCGCGCCTATAAACAGAAAATCGACCCGGAAGGCCGCTTCAACAAAGGCAAGCTGATGCCCGGCGGCGATCTGCACAACGCCTACACGCCGTCTTTCTCGCTGCTCGGCACGGAATCGCTGATTATGGAGCAGTCGGAAATCGGCCGGATTTCCGAATCAATCAAGGATTGCCTGCGCTGCGGCAAGTGCAAGCCGGTCTGCTCGACGCACGTGCCGCGCGCCAACCTCTCCTACAGCCCGCGCAACAAGATACTTGGCGTCTCGCTGCTGATCGAAGCGTTTTTGTACGAGGAACAAACCCGGCGCGGCGTTTCGCTCCAGCATTTCGACGAATTCAACGACATCGCCGACCATTGCACCATCTGCCACCGCTGCCTCAAACCCTGCCCGGTCGATATTGATTTTGGCGACGTTTCCATCGCCATGCGCCATTTCCTCAAAAAACAGGGCAAAAAACGCTTCAACCCCGGCACGGCGGCGGCCATGACCTATCTCAACCTGAAAGACCCGGCCAGCATCAAACTCATGCGCGGCCTGATGATGAACTTCGGCTTCCAGGCGCAGCGGCTGGCCCACCGCGCCGCGCGGGCGCTCGGTCTGGTTCAGGAAAGCCGCGCCCATCCGCCAGCGACGCTCGGCGCGCCAAGCGTCAAAACACAGGTCATCCACTTTCTCAACCGCCCGATGCCGGGCAACCTGCCCCGGCGCACCGCCCGGGCGCTCCTCGACATCGAGGACGACAAAGTCATCCCGGTCATCCGCAACCCGCAAAAAACCACGGAAGACGCCGACGCCGTTTTCTACTTTCCCGGTTGCGGCTCCGAACGCCTGTTCTCGCAAATCGGCCTCGCCACACAGGCGATGCTCTACGATCTCGGCGTCACCACCGTGCTGCCGCCCGGCTACCTGTGCTGCGGCTACCCGCAAAACGCCTCCGGCGATCAGGACAAGGGCCAGAAAATCACCACCGACAACCGCGTCCTCTTTCACCGCCTCGCCAACACGCTCAACTACCTCGACATCAAAACCGTCATCGTCTCCTGCGGCACCTGCATGGATCAACTGGAAAAATACCAGTTCGACAAAATCTTCCCCGGTGCCCGCCTCCTCGACATCCACGAATACCTCATGGAAAAAGGCGTCAAACTCAGAGAGGCGACAGGAAGCCGCTACCTCTACCACGACCCCTGCCACAGCCCGATGAAAGCCCACGCGCCGCTCACCGTCACCCGCGCCCTGATCGGCCAGCCCGTCCCGCTTTCCGACCGCTGCTGCGGCGACTCCGGCTCCTTCGCCTACGCCCGCCCCGACATCGCCACCCAGGTCAAATTCCGCAAACAGGAAGAAATCGAAAAAGGCGCGGCGGCATTGCGGGCCGACGGTTTCAAGGGCGACATCAAAATCCTGACCGCCTGCCCCGCCTGCTTGCAGGGTTTATCGCGCTACGACAACGACGCGGATACCGAAGCCGATTTTATTGTGACCGAACTGGCGAAATACTTGCTGGGCGAAGACTGGATGGCGAACTACGTCAACCAGGTCCGCCACGGCGGGATTGAGCGGGTGTTGCTGTAATTGGCGGAAGACAAAATCGCATAGGGCATTGTTGATGCATTGCCTTTGCGCTACGATTCCTCCATGAAGACTGCCACCATCCCATCCGTTCGAGTCGAGCCTGCTTTTCGGGCTGAAGTGGAAGCCATCTTGGCCAAGGGAGAAACGCTATCCGAGTTCGTGGAAGCTGCGGTTCGCGCGGGCGTTCAGCGCCGACGAATGGATGCGGTGTTCATCGAACGCGGCCTGCGCGCCCGAGACGAAGCCCGGCGCAGCAATGACTATGTCGATGCCTCGACTGTCCTGGATAGTTTACAGCGCAAGATCGAGACCGCTCGCCTGCGAACGCGCAAGTGACCTATTCGGTACGGTTGACTCGTCAGGCTCAGGACGATCTTGATCGGTTGTTCGATTTCATCATCGAGCGCGAGATCAGTCGTCCCGGTGGCGGCGACTTGGCCTTGGCCGACGCTGCCTTGACAGCTATCCGTGCAGGGATACACACACTTGCATCGTCACCATTTACCTGTCGCAAGGTTGGCACAAATCCGCTTTTGCGAGAGTTGATCATCTCGTTTGGCCGCTCCGGTTATGTCGCCCTTTTTGAAATCGACGACGCCTCCACGGTCACCGTACTTGCCGTTCGGCATCAGTTGGAGGATGACTATCACTGACCGGGATTCCGGATTGACGGCCTCTTATCTGTATCATCTTCAGTGCTATTCTTTGGTTGAATGAAAAATGCCAAGTTTGAACAATTCGGGCGAATGCAGCGCCAATACCATCGGCATCACTCAGCCATGCTGTCCGGTGATGATGATGATACGTACAGAAGCGATGCGATGAAGCTGCTAACGACCCGATTATCAACCAAACGCCCGGTCAATCTGACCCTGTCAGAGAAAACCGTCGAAGAGGCGAGCCAGTTAACCGGGAATTTGTCCATTACCGTAGATATGCTACTGGCCCGGTTTATTAGCCGGGAACCCGCCGCCTGCAACGAGAAACGGCAGTTATATGCCGAGGTCGCCGATGCCTGGAATCAATTTGAGGCGGCGCATGGCTCATTCGTTGATGAATACGCAACGCTATGAGCCAATTCTATGCGCACCGGAACAAAGAAAAAAACACTGCCTGCGAACTCTGCGCCCAACCCGGCGGCGCGTTGCTTTGGCAAGCCGCCGAATACCGCGTGGTGCGGGTCGATGAACCGCATTACCCCGGTTTCTGCCGGGTCATCTGGAACGCCCATGTGCGCGAAATGACCGACCTGTCGCCCGACCAGCGGCAATGGCTGATGGCCGCCGTTTTTGCCGTCGAAACGGTCATCCGCCAACTGTTCGCGCCGGACAAGATCAACCTCGCCTGTCTCGGCAACATGACGCCGCACCTGCACTGGCACATCATCCCGCGCTGGGCGGACGACCGGCATTTTCCAGAACCGATCTGGGGCCGGGTGCATAACGAACAGGCGATAGCGCGGCCGCAGATCGGCGATGATGTTTTGGCGCGGGCGCTGCAGCGGGCGCTGGGCAGCGCGTCGGCAGTATCGCTATGAGTGTTCTCGGTCGAGTGGTCAGGCAGATGCACTGTTATACTTTTGTCGTCTAAATCGCGTTAGGCTTAAGAATTCACAGCTATGCAGAACGCCAAGCCCATTCAAAATCTCACGGCCTATGATCTTCTGAAACATCCTATTTGGCAGTATGCAATGGATGATGAGAACTCCCTTGACGAGACGTATGTCAGGCCAATTAACAGCGCATCTGTTCCACAAGATGAATGGGTTGTTTATCAGGTTGCTTGCAAAGTCATCGTTTCGTCTGGTAAGACTTATGTAGGATTTCTTGAAATATGCAACAACACGTATCACTGCGACGATAGTTCACCAGTTGTCGTGGGGGAGTCCGGCACAGATTATTGGTGGCTTGGTTCAGAACCGGACGATAAAGGTGAGCGTGACAAGTTTGAGAAATTCTTTGGTTCCACATACGCTCAACTATTACCTATCCAATGGGAACTCTATGTGCCATTATCTGGAAATTCTCAGCTTAAATCTGGCGTCATAACATGAACAGGCCTAACCCTTCGTTCAAGCGGACCCGCTGACGCGGGCCGCTTAACTCACACCCGTTAGGCTTAAGAGCTTCACCATACATTTATGAACACATACTGGTTTGCTTCAAGCCTATTTTCCATCGAACCCGGAGAGGATGCCGAAACCAATCCCGGTAGATATGGGAGACAGCTAGCTATTTGGCTTAAAGAGAAGTTGGAAAATTCTGGCCGTAGCGTTGAACCCGTCATAGCAGAAGATTGGGGAAG
>JAITMS010000062.1 GCA_031277255.1 Azonexus sp. | reverse complement strand
CGAGGAACATGGTCTAGAGCGGCTGTGATTCAAGCACCGACAGGGGAATGCGCCACGTGTTGCTCCCCTCCCCCCTTGCGGGGGAGGGGCTGGGGGCGAGGGGGAAGCGGTTCCGCATCAGGACGCCTGCGGCGTCCTCCCCTCTCCCCAGCCCTCCCCCACAAAGGGGGGAGGGGGTTTTCTCTCTCCGGTTTTTCACGTTAGCGCCTTTTTCAAACGATATGAATCAAATCGAAACCACCCTAAACCGCCACCGGCGCGGCAATGTGCGGGTGCGGGTCGTAGCCGTCGAGGCGGAAATCCTCAAAGCGGAAGGCGAAAATGTCCTTGACTTCCGGGTTGAGCCACATTGTCGGTAGCGGGCGCGGCGGGCGCGTCAGTTGCAGGCGGGCCTGGTCAAAATGGTTGGTGTAGAGGTGGGCGTCGCCAAAGCTGTGCACGAACTCGCCGGGCCGGTAGCCGCAGACCTGGGCCAGCATCAGGGTCAGCAGGGCGTAGCTGGCGATGTTGAAGGGGACGCCGAGAAAGATGTCGGCGCTGCGCTGGTAGAGCTGGCAACTCAATTGGCCGTTGGCGACGTAGAACTGAAAGAGGCAATGACAGGGCGGCAGGGCCATGTTGTCCACGTCGCCCGGATTCCAGGCGGTGACGATGTGGCGGCGCGAATCGGGGCGCTCTTTCAGGCTTTTGACGACTTCTGCGATCTGGTCGATGGCGCGGCCATCGGCGCTTGCCCAGCGTCGCCACTGTTTGCCGTAGACCGGGCCGAGGTCGCCGGTGGCATCGGCCCATTCGTCCCAGATGCGGACGCCGTTCTGTTGCAGCCAGGCGATGTTGGTGTCGCCCCGCAAGAACCACAGAAGTTCGTAAATGATGGATTTCAAATGCAGCTTTTTGGTCGTCAGGGCGGGAAAACCCTGGGCCAGATCGAAACGCATCTGCCAGCCGAAGATCGAGCGCGTGCCGGTGCCGGTGCGGTCGGCTTTGTCGTGGCCGCGCTCAAGCACGTGGCGCATGAGGTCAAGGTAGGGCTGCATGGGGCGGCTGTCGAATGAAAGTCGGGATTTTACCTCTCCTCTCCCGCTGTACCAGCCGGGCCGATCTGCGGCTAAACTATGAGGGTTGATTTTTTCCAGATGGTGACGGCGTGCAGAGTCAGGCAAGTAATCCGGGTGAAGGCGGCGGCAAATCCTTGTACCCCCTGGCCGACCTTCTGGTGTTGCGGCAGCGCATCGCCAATCTGCCGCCCGACGATGCGCTCAAAGCCGTCGAGGCGGTCGTCGACTGGCTTCAATCCGTGCAGGATGCCGCCAATCTCGATCCGGGCCATCTGTACGAGGCGGTCTGGCAGCTTGAGGACGCGCTGGCCGGGCGCTTGAGCCGTTTGTCGCACGATTATCTCTACAAGGCGCGCCTGTCGGATGCCGAGGAAAAGCGCCTGTGGTCGGTCAGTCACAACTACTGGCGTCTGCTCGCCGCCACCTACGAGCGTTGTTTGCAGCCCCAGAGCAACAGCGGCCAGCCGGTCGAGGCGGTGCGGCTGGCGCTGCCCGATCTCTGCGTCCGGCTCATTGCGGCGCTGGGCGCTGTCCTCAAGTGGGCGTGTTTTCGCCACCTGCGCGCGGATGATGACCTCTGGCGTCGTCTCGGCCAGACCCTGCTGATCGCCGAAAGCGCCCATGTGGCGGGCCGGATGACGGAGCGGCCAAATGCCGCCGCCAGTTCGCCAGCCCGCGAATACGCCAGGGTGATGATTTTTTACGCCGCCTCGCTCGACGCCCTGCCGCCGCCGGAAATCGAACTGGCCGTGCGGCTGATCGACCACTTTCTGAGCGACTTCGTATTGACCGCCCAAGTCCGCCCGGACAGCGTTTATTGGGTCGACCTCCAACTGGCCCAGCCGCCGCAGCGGCTGGCTTTGATGCCGAATCCGCCGCCGCCGAGCCTGCGTTTCTACCAGCCTGCCGAGGCCCACGCCCGGATCAGCGCCTTGCAGAACGAACTTGAACAGGGCGGCAACATGCCCGCCGCCATCAACCCCGACGGCCAGTACGACAACCGCCGGGCGCTGCCGGTATTGCGCCATCTCGTCACCTATCTGGCGCCGGTGCCGCCACAGCGGCATCACGACCGGCATCGCGTCAACCATCGGGTGACGGTGCTGAACGGTCTGGTCAATGCCTTTGTCGTTTTTTCCGAAGCCTTTGGCGGCCACCCCGCCGGTTTGCCGATGGTCAGTTGGCTGGTCGACAACGTCAGCCGCGGCGGTCTTGGCGTCGTGGTCGAGGGCAAGCGCCCGGCCTGGCTCGGCATCGGCGCGCTGCTGGCGATGCAGCCGGAAGGCGGCAGCAACTGGCTGCTTGGCGTCATCCGCCGCTACCACCGGGAAAGCGACACGCTGGCCCGGATCGGCATCGAGACGCTGGCCCGTCAGGCGCTGGCGGTCGAACTGGAAGCGCCGCCCACGGCCATCGGCACCCCCGTGCTGCTTCTGGAAAACCACGGCCAGCCGGGCGACGTCAGCGTCATCCTGCCGCCCCGCAGTTTCGATGCGCAGGAAACGCTGGAATGCAGCATCGGCGGCCAACGCTGCCGCCTCGCGCCGATTGCCCTCGTCGAATACACCGCCGACTACGAACTGGCGCGCTACCAGCTCAGTCGGCTCGCCTGAAGCGTTTCTGATTCAGCCGCAGGGCGGGTCTTGACCCGCCAATTCATCTTGACCCGCTGGCTCAAAATCAAATTTGATCTTGGATCGGCGGGTCAAGACCCGCCCTACGATCTGGCTCAAAGTCAGCGCCAATTAGAGCGGTTTTGATTCAAGTGCATACACACCCCTATACCGTTCGGGCTGAGCCTGTCGAAGCCCGGTTCAAGCTGCCGTATCCTCTCTCCGCACCGTCCTTCGCCTGTCCTGAGCCTGACGAAGGGACAAGCTCAGGACGAACGGGAGTGTAAGGATGTGAACAGAAAGTGCTCTAACAGATCACAGAACACAAATCTGTCCTCTGTCATCTGTCATCTGGACTGTGCCGATTTGGGCCGGAAAGCCTTGACCACCGCCGGATCGGTTTCGGCGTAAGGGCCGCCGATCAGGTCGAGGCAGTAGGGTACGGCGGCAAAGATGCCGGTGTGGATGATTTCGCCCGCGGCGTTGCGCGCGCCTTCGAGTGTTTCGCGGATGGCCTTGGGCTGGCCGGGCAGGTTGATGATGAGCGCCTGCTGGCGGATGACCGCCACTTGCCGCGAGAGAATGGCGGTCGGCACGAAATTGAGGCTGATGCGCCGCATTTCTTCGCCAAAGCCTGGCATTTCCTTGTCGCCGACGGCGAGCGTCGCTTCCGGCGTGACATCGCGCCGGGCCGGGCCGGTGCCGCCGGTGGTCAGCACCAGATGGCAAGCGGCGTTATCCACCAGGTCGATCAGCGTTTGCTCGATGCTCTGGCGGTCATCGGCGATCAACCGGGTGACCGCCTGCCACGGCGTCGTCAGCGCGGCGGAGAGCCATTCTTGCAGGGCTGGCAGGCCCTGATCCTGATAGACGCCGGTGGACGCGCGGTCGCTGATCGAAACCAGGCCGATTTTGAGGCGGTCATGGGTTGGCATCGGGTTCTCCCTCCTGATGGGCGTCTTGATCGAGTGCTTGCAGGGCCTGAAAAATGGCCCGGAAATTTTTTGGCGGCTTGCCGTTTTCCTGCTCCTTCAGGGCATTGCGCCGCAATTGGCGCAATTGCTGGAGATCGGCCTCTGGCCACCGGGCGGCGATGTCGCGCAAAAAATGCTCGTCTTCGAGCAAACGGGCGCGGTAGCGTTCCAGCCGGTGCAGGCGGGCCGTTGCCGCCGCTGATTCACCGCGCAGAAGGGCCAGACCGGCGCGGATCGGCGTCTCATCCACGCCGCGCATCAGCTTGCCGAGATATTGAATCTGCCGCCGCCGCGCGCCGTGGACGGTGATTTTCTGGCAGGCGCGGACGGCTTCAAGAATATCCTCCGGCAAATCAAGGCGCTTCAACTGCCCGGCGGAGAGTTCGACCAGTTCGACGCCCAAGTCGCGCAGCGCGTGCATGGCCGCTTTCTGCCGGGTTTTGGAAGGGCGGCTGGCGCTGAGGTCTGATTCGGGCATGGCGGCGCTTAGGCGGGCGGGGGCGGGCTGCTATGATAGCGGCTTTCCCCTGTCCTTTGCCGCCGCCTCATGTCCGCTACCGAATCCGCCCGCTTCGCCTACGCTTTTTCCACGCTGCAACAGATGGCGGCGGATGTCCTCGACCATGCCCGCAAGAACGGCGCAACGGCTGCCGAGGTCGATGTTTCCGAAGGCTTCGGCCAGACCGTCGGCGTCCGCTGCGACGCCGTGGAAACCATCGAATTCAACCGTGACAAGGGCATCGGCGTCACCGTCTATTGCGGCCAGCGCAAGGGCTACGCCAGTACCTCCGATTTTTCGCCGCAGGCGCTGCGGGAGACGGTCGACGCCGCCCTGGCCATTGCCCGCTTCACCGCCGCCGACGATTGCGCCGGTCTGGCCGAAGCGGCCTTGATGGCCAAGGACAGCCCCGATCTCGACCTTTACCACCCGTGGCCGCTCAGTGTCGACGCCGCCATCGACACCGCCCGCCGCTGCGAGCAAGCGGCCTTCGCCGCCAGCCCGCGGATCAGCAATTCCGAAGGGGCGACGGTATCGACCCAGGAGGCGCAGTTCGTCGCCGCCAACAGCCTGGGTTTCATGGGCGGCTACCCGACCTCGCGCCATTACATCGCCTGCTCGGTCATCGCGGGCGAGCAGGAGGCAATGCAGCGCGACGACTGGTACACCACCCACCGCGACGCCCGCCATCTCGCCGACCCGCTCGCCGTTGGCCGCATCGCCGCCGAACGCGCCGTCGCCCGGCTCGGCGGGCGGCAGTCGACAACCGGCGAATTCCCGGTGCTCTTTGAAGCGCCGCGGGCCGCCGGGCTGCTCGGCAGCCTGGCGCACGCCGCCAGCGGCGGCGCGCTCTACCGCAAATCCTCCTTTTTGCTCGACCATCTCGGCAAGCGCGTCATGCCGGAATTCGTCCGCATCGTCGAGCGCCCGCACATCCCCTGCGGCCTCGGCAGCGCCGCCTTCGACAGCGACGGCGTCGCCACCCGCGACCGCGACGTGGTCGCCGACGGCATCCTCCAGGGCTATTTCCTCTCCGCCTACACCGCCCGCAAACTCGGCCTCTCAACCACCGGCAACGCGGGCGGCAGCCACAACCTCATCATCGAACCCGGCCCGCTCGACCGCGCCGCCCTGCTCGCCCGCATGGATCGCGGCCTGCTGGTGACCGAACTGCTCGGCCACGGCATCAACTACGTCACCGGCGACTACTCGCGCGGCGCCGCGGGCTACTGGGTGGAAAACGGCCAGATCGCCCACCCGGTCGAAGAAATCACCATTGCCGGCAATTTGAAAGAGATGTTCGCCAACATCGTCGCCGTCGGCAACGATGTCGAAGTGCGCGGCAGCAAACAGACGGGTTCGATCCTGATCGAGCGGATGATGGTGGCGGGGGCTTGAGGCGTATACCTTGGCTGCCATGAATACCATCGACTGGAACTCCTTGATCCCCGATCTCAAGGATTGGAACAACGGCAAAGGTATCGACCCGGAATCGTGGGTGGGATGCGAGGGTAATTTTCGGCTTGCCACAGCCTACTCTCTAATTTTCTGGCCCGAGTTCGTGGAAATGGATGGCATGATCTTTCGGGAAGGGATGGACCGCTTTACCCTAAATTCGTGGCTCACGGCCTGTGACGGGAACAAATCATCTGTGGAGGCGGTCGCCAACCATCTCCACATTCAGTACATCCACCTCAGTTGCCCGGACGCAAGCCCTGAGCGATTCGTCTATCTCGGAAATGTGCTCAAGCAGATCTACGCAGCGAAGCTCGCGGCAGAGTTTCCCGACCGGCGTTTTGTTGTGGAGTTCTACGAGCCGCCAGATCAGAACCTTGGTGAGTACCAGATCACGTTCTACCAGCGCCATGACAGCTAACCAAGCATGAGTTGAACGGCCCGCGTCAGCGGCTCCACTCGAAATTCACGGTGTCACTTGGGCATCAGGCAAACAACCATCCTCCATCGGGCGGACATTCCGGTGAATTTGCCGGAGCGACTTTACGCGAACAGCCGGGCGAGTTCGACGCCGGGGTCGGAGGCGCGCATGAAGGCTTCGCCGACGAGAAAGGCGTTGACCTGGCGGCGGCGCATGTGAGCGACGTCGGCGGGCGTCGAAATGCCGCTTTCGGTGACGACGATGCGGTCGGGCGGCAGGCGGGGGAGGAGGTCGAGGGTGGCGTCGAGGCTGACTTCAAAACTGCGCAGGTTGCGGTTGTTGATGCCGATGAGCGGGGTCTTGAGTTGCAGGGCGGCGGTAAGTTCGTCGCCGTTATGCACTTCGACAAGGACGGCGAGGCCGTAGCCGTCGGCGATGGCTTCGAGTTCCCGCATGGCCGCCGGTTCGAGGGCGGCGGCGATGAGGAGGATGGCGTCGGCGCCCATCGCCCGCGCTTCGGCGATCTGGTAGCGGTCGATGATGAAGTCCTTGCGTAGCACCGGCAGCGGAGAGGCGGCGCGGGCAGCTTGCAGGTAGTCGGGCGAACCCTGGAAGTAATCGCGGTCGGTCAGCACCGAGAGGCAGGCTGCGCCGTGGGCGGCGTAGCTCTGGGCGATGTCGGCGGGGCGGAAATCGGGCCGGATGACGCCCTTGGAGGGGCTGGCCTTTTTGATTTCGGCAATGACGGCGGGCTGCCCGGCGGCGAGCTTCTGGCGGATGGCGGCGATGAAGTCGCGCGGAGCAGGTTGCTTCAAGGCTTCGGCTTCGAGCGTTGCCAGCGGTTTTTGCGCCAGCGCCGCAGCCACTTCGCGGCGCTTGGTGGTGATGATCTGGGTGAGGATGTCGTTCATCGGGTATCAGAATGTAGAAGGTAGATACTGTTATCCAAGTCAACCTTGATGCAAAGCTGGGTTGAAGGGTTTTCCGGATTTGAGGACGCCGAAGGCGACATGGATGATTTTACGCATCATGGCGCCGATGATGAGCATA
>JAITMS010000049.1 GCA_031277255.1 Azonexus sp. | reverse complement strand
GTTAGCTCAGGCGTTAGGCTTGAGAGATTAAGGCACGTCGCATAAAGCAAAGGGACCGCAAGTGAAATCCGTAGTTCTTTTCGCAGTTATGTTTGCCACTGTGCTTATCGTTCCCATCGCCGCGAACTCCCAATCGACACCACCATTAGAGCCAGAAGACGCTGCAAGTATTATTGGCCCGACAGCGATAGGATTTTTTCCGCCAATCACGGCTAAAGAACGCGACGAAGATGATGGCGGCCTTTCAGAAAGCTATGCTCATCTCTTGTTCGCATTGGAAGACCTAGAAAAGTGCCTAATGCCGCGCAAATTAGACATTAAAGTCAAGTTGACTCGTTCATTGAAGATACAGAATGGCTCTGCCAGTCGCGAGCTTAAGTTTCCCATGGATTGGCAACATTCTGTGGGTATTGTTCTCGTTGAATCCGGGCGGGAGCCAGAAGTAGTATACGCCACGGCTGGACCAAGCTCTCTTTTAGAGACGGGACCTCAGGCGGCGTGGAAGTACTTTTCAGAGCCGCGCTGTAAACGATATGACGAGCAGTGGTGGAGGTAGCCTAACCCTTCGTTCGAGCGGACGCGCTGACGCGCGCCGCTCAACTCATATCCGTTAGGCTGCCAGTGCATCAAGGGAAAATCCTATGAAGTGGCTGTTCGCCCTGTGCATATTTTTCACAACCTACGTGCTTTGTCTTATTTTTCTAGGCCAAACTGGTATTGGCGACTATCTCCAAAGCATTACTAGCAGGGTTCGAGCTAACAATTATTTGTTAGCTATACCCGTTATTCCTTCTCTCGGTATAGCTTACTGTTTTTTTGGCTTGCAAGTCAGAAAACGTATTATGCAGTGGGTAATTTATATTTTTATGGCAATTGTGTTATTGCTATTTTTATTCATTTTCAACTTTAACCTGTATGGAGGGGTTGGAAATTGGAAATAAACTATTGGCTAATCATGCGCCTAACATTGCCATAAGGAGCTTCCCGTCAACCTCATACGGATAATGCTCTCGCCCTGGTTTTTTTGGTGTTTCACTATTCATTCATTTCATTACCCCTCACTGTCTATTCCCGTTGCCGCCTCGTGGCTTACAAGCTCTGCCAGACTGCACTTCCATAAACGGTCTTGCTGGATCAACAGTTGCCGATCCGGACCAGGGTAAAAACCGCGCCCGCGTGCCTCTCTCGTTCATCGGTTTCATCCATCCCGGAAGGATCCGTTTCGAGATGTGTTTGACGCCACCATGTTAGTCAGGCTCTACGCAGGACGGTCTGACCGCTTGTTACCACATCGCTCTGGCGAAGAAACGTTCGTTCATCGTTCCATCCACTGCTGCTATACGGACATCACCCCCGCCTGCTGCCACTGCGCCATCGGATGACGCCGCCAGGCATCCGGGTCGTAATCTTCATCGCGCGCCAACATCGCCCACAGTTGCCGGGCATGCTTGTTGGCAATGGCTACCAGTACTTTGCCAAACGGCAGGCGGCTGGATAAACCCATGATCCAGCGCTGCTCAGGCGTGGCTTTCTGCGGTATGACCGCCTTGGCCCGTTGCAGACTGCTGCGCGCGCCCTGAATCAGCAGCGTGCGCAGATAGCGATCACCCCGGCAACTGATGGCCCCCATCCGGTGTTTGCCGCCACTGGAATGCTGTGCCGGGGTGAGGCCAAGCCAGGCCGCCATCTGTCGGCCATGACGAAAATCCTGACCATTGCCCACCGTCGCTATGATCGCGTCAGCAGTCAGCGGGCCAACGCCCAATATTTGCTGCGCCCGCAGGCTGCGTGTATCCGCCTTGGCGTGACTGGCAATGCGCCGGTCACATTCGGCCAGCCGCGCTTGTATCTGCCGCCAGTGGTCGTGCAGGTGAGCCAGGGCGTCATTGAGCATGGCCGGTAGATAACAGCGTATCGCTGTATCGCCCAGGGCGCGATTGAGCGCTCCATCGCCTTGGGCTATCGCTACGCCAAACTCGGCCAGGAGGCCGCGCAGGCGATTACTGATCGCTAAGGCTTCGGCTTTGTAGCCCTCGCGTATCCGATGCCAGGATAGCCGTGCCTGTTGTCCTTCGCTCTTGACCGGGACAAAACGCATGTTGCCTTGCCGCGCTGCCGTGGCGATGGCTTCGGCGTCGTTGCGGTCATTCTTCATGGCCTGGCTCTTGCGGAACGGTTTGACGAATTGCGCTGCCATCAACCGGGGAACAAGCCCGTATTCCTGACATCGCCGCGCCCAATGGTGCGCTCCCGAACAGGCTTCCATCGCTACCACCGTCCCAGCGGGCAATTGCGCCAGCCACGCAGTAAAGCCAGAACGCCGCAAATCCAGACGCCGACAGATTCGCCCGCTGCCATCAAGCTCACAAACCGAAAATACCTGCTTGGCCAAATCCACTCCCACCGTCTTTGTTACACTACCCATGAGACTTCCCCTTCTCCGATTGTTGCTCGAAACTCAATCATGGCACACCAAGGCCAATGAAGCGGGAAGCCTCCTTTTTACTCATTCAACCCGGACGCGCCTTCGGCGCGCCAGTTAATTTAGGCGTTAGGCTTAGAACTTGTCCGTAAATAAAATCTGGCGGTTTATAACTCCGGAACTTTGCGGTTTATTCTCCGTTCGTCCTGAGCTTGTCGAAGGATGAACGGACGCGCTGGCGGTGATGCCCCGCCCTTCGACAAGCTCAGGGCGAACGGTATTTGGGGATATAGGTTGCTCAGTTTTGCAATGATTTTCTTATTTACGGACAGGTTCTTAAGAGAGTAGAAATGCGCAAAATTTTCCTTGGGTTGCTGGTCGTTTCCAGAGTGGCGCTTGGAGCGACATTCGTTATTGAGGGCGATACCCTCTCTCCTGTCCCAAAGGATGTAGTAACAAGTGTACTTGGAACACTTCAAAATTCGCTTCTAGACCGAGACGGAAATCCGTGCGAATTCGTAGGGAAATCCGTAAACCTAAAATTTTCTGCTTCTTCTACGCCGGATTGGATTGTTACCACCTCTGACGCTTGTTCTTGGGGCGCATACGCGGCGCCAATATGGGTAATTTATCGTTCTGATGCAGGATATAGAGTCGTTCTTTCTGACAGTGCTTACGATGTGACTCTAGGCCCGACTGGAAACAATGGCTTGCGCAACATCGCTACAGCGAGCGCATCTGCCGGAGTTCAGGAAGAAAAACTCTGGAAATACGACGGTACTCAATATAAGTTAGTGTGCAGAGATGTTCAGTAATTTTGGCCTAACCTTTCAAGCGGACCCGCTGACGCGGGCCGCTTAACTCATACCTGTCGGCTGGGGTAGTCCCTTCAGGTTGGCGTGAGCTTGCATATATCGGCGCTGCTTACGCTAGATTCCTCATCGATGCTCAACTTGGGGTGGGGATGTCTCAGGGGGTCGGTCAGCAGGGTCGCTGCCGATGCTTGTCGATGTCCCTCTACCCCGGTCTTCGCCTTCCTTTCTAAAATGTGGATCGAGGAAATACCATACAAGCTTGTCGAAGGATGAACGGACGCACTGGCGCTAATGCCCCGCCCTTCGACAAGCTCAGGGCGAACGGTAATCGGCGGGCAACGGCTCAAAATTCAATATTCAATTGCCGGATCTATAACGATCAGCGGTAAAGGCGTCGCGTAGCCATTCGAGGCGCTCGCCGTCCTGCAATATGCAGTCGAAGCGGCAAGGGCTATCGGGGCGGCCGGCGAGGTAGTGGCGGGCGGCGAGGATGATGCGCCGCTGTTTGGCGGCGGTGACGCTGGCTGCCGCGCCGCCGAAGTCGCCGCGCGTCCGCTGTCGCACTTCGACGAAAACAAGCGTCGCGCCGTCGCGGCAGATGAGGTCGATTTCGCCGCCGCGGACGCGGAAGTTGCGTTCAAGGACGCGCAAGCCCTGGCTTTCGAGATAGCGGGCGGCCTGGCTCTCGGCCTCGCGCCCGCGCGCCGTGGTATTGTCCGGCTTTGCCCCGATCACCCGTCTGAGCCACATAGCGTATTTTCTGTTCAAATCTTTACACTTCCGTTCGCCCTGAGCTTGTCCCTTCGTCAGGCTCAGGACAGGCGAAGGGCGGTACGAAGCTGGGATAAGGAGGCTTGAACCGGGCTTCGCCTGTCCTGAGTTTATCGAAGGGACAGGCTCAGCCCGAACGGTATCAAATTGTCAGCAAATAAACGAAAACCAATCCAACCCGTTGAATGACAAAAGAGTACGCCGCATTGTATGTCGTCCCGACACCGCTGGGAAACCTCGCCGACCTGAGCCGCCGGGCCGCCGAAATTCTCTGCGGCGTGCCTTGGGTGGCGGCTGAAGATACCCGGCACAGCGGGGTTCTGCTCAAATCCATCGGCGCAACGGCGCGGCTGTTGCCCGCCCATCGCCACAACGAACAGGCGGCGGCGGCGCGCATCATCGACCGCTTGCAGGCGGGCAAGGCGGTGGCGCTGATTGCCGACGCCGGGACGCCCGGTATTTCCGACCCCGGCGCGCGCATCGTCGCCGCGGCGCGCGCCGCCGGTTGCCGCGTCGTGCCGCTGCCCGGCCCGTGCGCGGCGGTAACGGCCCTGTCCGCCGCCGGTCTGCTCGATGAACATTTTCTCTTTTACGGCTTTCTCCCCGCCAAGGCCGGGCAGCGGCGGCAGGCGCTCGCAGGCTTGCGGCGGGAAAGCGCCGCCCTCGTCTTTTACGAAGCGCCGCACCGCCTGCTGGCGACCGTGGCCGACCTCGCCGCCGTGCTTGGCGAACGCACCCTGGTCATTGCCCGCGAATTGACCAAGCTGTTCGAGAGCATTCACAGCGGCCCGCTCGGCGCGGCGCTGGCTTGGCTGCAAGCCGACCCCGACCGCCAGCGCGGCGAGTTCGTCCTGATCGTTAGCGGCGCGCTGCCGGAAGCCGACGATGACCAAGGCGAGCGGGTCTTGAAGCTGCTGCTGGCCGAGGGGCTGCCGGTCAAACAGGCGGCGCGGCTGGCGGCGGCGATTAGCGGCGTGGCAAAAAACGCGCTTTATGATCGCGCTTTGGCGCTGAAAAGCTAGAATCCTGAAAAATCCCCGACCTCGCCGCCATGCAATTGACCCTCACCCGCCCTGACGACTGGCATCTCCACCTGCGCGACGGGGCCGCGCTGGCCGCCGTGCTGCCGCATACCGCCGCCCGCTTCGCCCGCGCCATCGTCATGCCCAATCTCAAGCCGCCGGTGACCACCGTCGACCAGGCCGCCGCCTACCGTCAGCGCATTCTCGCCGCGCTGCCGGCAGGCATGATTTTCGAGCCGCTGATGACGCTCTATCTGACCGACCGCACGCCGCCCGGCGAAATCGCCAAGGCGGCGGCCTCCGGCTTCGTCAAGGCGGTCAAGCTCTACCCGGCGGGGGCGACGACCCATTCCGACGCGGGCGTTACCGACATCGACAAAGCCGCCGCCGCCATCGGCGAAATGGAGCACCTCGGCCTGCCGCTCCTGGTGCATGGCGAAGTGACCGATCCGGCGGTCGACCTCTTTGACCGCGAAAAAGCCTTTATCGACACGGTGCTGCAGCCGCTGACCGAACGCTTCCCGCGCCTTCGGGTGGTCATGGAACACATCACCACGGCGGATGCCGCCCAGTTCGTCGCCAGCGCCCCGGACAATGTCGCCGCCACCATCACCGCCCATCACCTGCTCTACAACCGCAACGCCATCTTCATCGGCGGCGTCCGCCCGCACTGGTACTGCCTGCCGGTCTTGAAGCGCGAAACACATCGGCGGGCGCTGCTTGAAGCGGCCATTTCCGGCAATCACAAATTCTTTCTCGGCACCGATTCCGCGCCGCACGCCAGAAGCGCCAAGGAAGCCGCCTGCGGCTGCGCCGGTTGCTACACCGCCTACGCCGCCATCGAGCTTTATGCCGAAGCCTTCGAGCAGGCGGGCGCGCTCGACCGGCTCGAAGCCTTTGCCAGCTTCCACGGTGCCGACTGGTACGGTCTGCCGCGCAACACCGACACGCTGACGCTGGTCAAGGAAAGCTGGACAGCGCCCGCCGCTTACCCCTACCTTCCCGCTGACGGCATCGTGCCGTTGCGGGCCGGTGAAACCCTGTCCTGGAAATTGTGCTGAGGAAACACGCCATGCGTCTTCGTCACCTGCTGCTTTGCCTCCTGACCGCGCCGCTCCTGTCCGCCTGTGTCAACGACACCGCCAGTTACTCGGTCGACGGCACGCCGGAGCATTCGCTGACCGTCCTCCGCGAGCAGCCCGCTTTCTGGAACGACAAGGTGAACCTGACTCTGGTGGCCGCCCGGATGCCCGACTGTATGCGCCGTCACCCGCTTGGCAGCGGCAACGAGCGAACCCAGGTCGAAGTCTGGCAGGTGCCGTCGGGCGCTTTCATCATCCGCATCGGCAAGCGCCTGTACGCCGCCGAGACGCAAACCTGCGAAGGCTTCGCCCCGATCGACGGCGATCCGCCCGGCGGCATGGGCCAATTGAAGGGCGTTTTTCGTCTGGACAAGGGTAAATTCACCTTCGTCGCGGGCGGCAATGATCGCGGCGATTGAGCAACGCTGCTGACCCTCACTCGCGCTGGGACGCGCCGCTTTTCGCGCCGCTGCGGCAGTGGCTGGAACAACTGCCGACGGCTCCGGCGAGTGCCGGTCTCTATGACTTGCTCGTCCGTCACCCGCTGCCCGCCCCCAATGGCGGGCGCTTGCGTTTCGCGCCGCCCGTTGCTGACGGCCTTGCTTACGAGCGCCGCGTCTGGGCGGAAGGCGTGGTCGAAACCCGCCCCGACAACTGGCATGACTTTTTCAACGCCCTCGTCTGGCTGAGCTTTCCCCGCGCCAAACGCGCCATCAACGCCTGCCACATCGCCGCCGCAAGGCCGGACAGCGCGACGCGCGGCCCGCTGCGCGACGCCCTGACACATTTCGACGAGTGCGGCCTGATCGTGTTGTCGACGCAAGCCGATCTGCTCGACTTGCTGCGCCGCCACCGCTGGCGCGAACTGTTCGTCGACCGGCGCGAGAGCGTGGGCGCGGCCATGCGTTTCATCGTTTTCGGCCACGCCACTTACGAGGCGCTGTTGCGCCCCTTTCGCGGTCTGACCGCCAAGGCCGTGCTCTACGAGGTGAGCGAGGACTGGCTCAGGCTGCCGCCGACGGCGCTGAACGCTTTGGTCGACGCGCGTCTGGCCGACGATCTTGCCGCTGACCGCCACGCTGGACAGCCCTGGCAGCCGGTGCCGCTGCTCGGCATTCCCGGCGTCACGCCGGAGAGCGACAATCCGGCCTATTACGACGACGCCAGCCATTTCCGCCCGCTGCGGCGGGGCGCGTGACCGGCGGCGTTTTCAGCCCGCGCTCGTCGTCCGTAGCGCCGCCTGCATCCAGGCGGCGTCCAAGGCGAAATCGCCATTGGCGGCGACCTCGAAGTGAGCGCGCGCTTCGTCGGCGGCCTTGTTGAACACGTCCTGCACCGCTTCGGCGCGCAAGGCGCTGGTTTTCATGCGCGCCGTCCAGGCGGCGAATGCCATCGGCAGGCGCCAGACATTGACGGCGGGTTCTTCAAAGCCCGCCGCGCCGAACATCGCCGTCCATTCGGAGCGGCGGTAATCGCGCACGTGTGACGGGTCGCGCAGGATTTCGATGGTTTGCAAGAGGGTGTCGAGCAAGGGCGTTTCCGGCGCGATGATGTCGATGACGATCAAACTGCCGCCCGGTTTGAGGACGCGGGCGATTTCGGCAATCGCCGCCGGTACGTCGGGCCAGTGGTGGGCGGAATAACGGCTGACGACCCAATCGAAGGCGGCGGCGGCAAACGGCAGTTTTTCCGCCGCGCCCTGTTGGGTCGAGAGTTTGTCCAAGCCGCGTTGGCGCGCTTCGGCCTCGACCAGCGCCAGCATCTCGGCGGCAGGATCGCAAGCGACGACCGCCGCGCCGCCCGCCGCCAGGGCATAGGCGACATGGCCCGCGCCGCAGCCGAGATCGAGCGCCGAGAGGCCGGGGCTTTGCCGCGCCAGTGCTTGCAGACGGCGCAAATCGGCGCCTGCGGCATGGACGGCGCTGTCGAGATAAGCCGCCGCCGCCGCGCCGAACTGGCGGGCGGCGAGGGCGGGCTGGGTGAGCGGGCGGGTTGCGTTCATGGTGCGTTTGCTCAAGCCGCCCGACCGACCGCCGCCCCCGCCGCGCCCAGGCGATTGACCCCGCTCACCAGCGCCTTGATCGAGGCGGTGACGATGTTGTCGTCGATGCCGACGCCGTAACGCTCGCCGCCGCCAGCGGCGGCCAGTTCGATGAAGGCGCAGGCGCTGGCGTTGCCGCTGGTTTTTTCGCCCGCGCCGGTCGGCGTCATCGCGCGTTCTTCGTAGCTGCGCACCTGAATCTCGATGCCGGCGCTGGCGAGGGCGTGCACCGCCGCGTTGATCGGGCCGTTGCCCTTGCCGGTGAGGAGATGCGGTACGCCGTCGATGTCGACCGCGAGGCGGATGCCCTGCGCCTTGCCGTCCTCGAACAGATGATGTTCGCGGTAACGCACGGGCGTCTCCGTCGTCAGCCAGGCGGCGGCGAACAAGCGCCAGATGTCGGCGGCGCTGACTTCGCCGCCATGCGCCTCGGCATCGTGCTGGACGATGGCGGAAAATTCGACCTGCAAACGGCGCGGCATGATGACGCCGTACTCCGTTTCCATGAGGTAAGCGACGCCGCCCTTGCCCGACTGGCTGTTGACGCGGATGACCGAATCATAGGCGCGGCCCAGATCGGCCGGATCGACGGGAAGATAGGGCACCGACCACGGTTCCCCCGCCTTTTGCGCGGCAAAACCTTTCTTGATGGCGTCCTGATGGGAGCCGGAGAAAGCCGTGAACACAAGATCCCCGGCGTAAGGGTGGCGCGGATGGAGCGGCAGCCGGGTACAGTCTTCGACAATACGGGCAATGGCGTTGATGTCGGAAAAATCGAGGCGCGGGTCGACGCCCTGGGTGTGCAGATTGAGCGCCAGGGTGACGAGATCGACATTGCCGGTGCGCTCGCCGTTGCCGAACAGGCAGCCTTCGACGCGGTCGGCCCCGGCCATGAGGGCCAATTCAGCGGCGGCCACCGCCGTGCCGCGGTCGTTGTGCGGGTGGATGCTGATGATGACGCTGTCGCGGCGGGCGAGATGGCGGTGCATCCACTCGATCTGGTCGGCGTAGACGTTCGGCGTCGCCATTTCGACCGTCGCCGGGAGATTGAGAATGACCTGGCGCTCCGGCGTCGCCCCCCAGGCGGCGGTGACGGCGTCGCAGACCGTTTTGGCGAAATCGAGTTCGGTGCTGGTAAACAACTCCGGGCTGTACTGGAGCGTCACTTCGGTTTCCGGCATGGCCGCCGCCTGTTCGCGGATCAGCCGGACGGCGTCGACCGCCAGCCGCGCGACCTCGTCCTTGCTCATGTTGAACACCGTTTCGCGGAAGGTCGGGCTGGTCGCGTTATAGACGTGCACAATCGCCCGCCGCGCCCCCTTGATCGCCTCGAAAGTACGGCGAATCAAGGGTTCGCGGGCCTGGGTCAAGACTTCGATGGTGACCTCGTCGGGAATGTGGCCACCCTCGATCAGTTCGCGGACGAAGTCGAATTCGGTTGCCGAAGCCGACGGAAAAGCGACCTCGATTTCCTTGAAGCCGATGGCGCAGAGCGTCTTGAACAGGCGCATCTTCTTCTCGCCGTTCATCGGCTCGAACAGCGCCTGGTTGCCGTCGCGCAAATCGGTGCTCATCCAGATCGGCGCGCGCTCGATGACGCGGTTCGGCCATTGGCGGTCGCTGAGTCTGACCGGGGGAAAGGGGCTGTATTTGTTGGCTTGAGGCATGGCGGCAATCCTGAAAGTGAAGGCATGAGCGCCATGTTACGCGCAAGCGGCAGGCAGGTGCTTGCGTTGTTTGCCTTAAAATAGCTTGTTTTGGCAATTAAATTGCCAATAACCATGATTGGTGCAAAAATTGTTTCTCTTTTGAAGAAACCAGAGAAAGATCATGCAACTCGACCGCTACGACCGGCAGATTCTCACCCTCTTGCAGCAGGATGGCCGCATCAGCAATCAGGATCTGGCCGAGCGCATCGGCCTCTCGCCCTCGCCTTGCCTCCGCCGCGTGCGGGCGCTGGAAGAAGCGGGGCTGATCGTCGCCTATCGCGCCCTGCTCGACGCCAAAAAACTGGGCCTGACGTTGCTGGCGCTGATCGGCATTTCGATGGATCAGCACACGCCGGAACGCTTCGCCAATTTCGAGCAGGCCATCGCCGACATTCCCGAAATCCTCGAATGCCTGCTCATCACCGGCCAGCAGTCGGATTAC
>JAITMS010000046.1 GCA_031277255.1 Azonexus sp. | reverse complement strand
ATTTCATTCGTGTCACGCCGCCCGTAAGGGCCTCAAGTGAGGCGGCGGATGCGGCGTATACTTCCCGATCACCGCAGCGCGATCGTCCCTCTCCCCTTGTGGGAGAGGGAAAGAGGGAGCGGGGGGCGGCGGGAGAGGCTTCCCCCTCTCCCCAACCCCTCTCCCACGAGGGGAGAGGGGCTTTTACTGGTGGGGCGCTCTGTCCGGCGGCGATTGATACTTACGACGATCATCGCATGGCGAGGTGTTTTTCCCTGGCCGCCTTCGGCACGCCCTTGCGCATCAACGATCCCGGCTGCGTGGCCAAGACCTTCCCCGATTATTTCAGCCGTTTTGCCGCGGTCACCAAAGCCGCGCCGGTGATCGCCATCGACGGCCCGTCGGCTTCCGGCAAGGGCACGGTGGCCGCCCGTGTGGCGGCGGCGCTGGGTTACGCTTACCTCGATTCCGGCGCGCTCTACCGGCTGACGGCGCTGGCGGCGAGAGAAGCGGGCGTCGATTGGGCCGATGAAGCGGCGGTGGCGGCGATTGCCGCCCGGCTCGATGTGCGGTTTGCCGAAGACGGCGTCTATCTGGGCGGCGTCAATGTCGACGAAGCCATCCGCAGCGAGGCAATCTCCGCCGGTTCCTCGGAGGTCGCCGCCTGGCCTGCCGTGCGCGCCGCCTTGTTGTTCCGCCAACGGGCCTTCAATACCGCGCCCGGTCTGGTCGGCGATGGGCGCGATATGGCTTCGGTCGTTTTTCCCCAGGCGACGCTCAAGATTTTTCTTACGGCGACGGTCGAAGCGCGGGCCGAACGGCGCTATAAGCAGTTGATCGAAAAAGGTTTCTCTGCTAACCTCTCGCGCCTTCTGCTTGATCTCCAGCAACGTGACGCCCGCGATTCCGGGCGCAGCGTCGCCCCGCTCAGGCAGGAAACCGACGCCAGATTGCTCGACACCACCGGCCTGACCATCGACCAAGCGGTCAACCAGGTGCTGCAATGGTATCGGGAGGCGTCACGGTAAGCCGCCCGGCGCATCATCCGGGCGGCGGTGTGTTCAACCATAACCCGCTGCGGGGCTTGTGTTCCGCGGCATGAAAGTCTTTTTGTCAATGGAATCCTTTGCTCAACTTTTTGAAGAATCCCTGGCCCGCCAGGAAATGCGTCAAGGCGAAGTCATCACCGCTGAAGTGATGGCCATCGACCACAATTTTGTCGTGGTCAATGCCGGCCTGAAGTCGGAATCCTATGTTCCGCTCGAAGAATTTTTGAACGATCAGGGCGAAATCGAAGTCAAGGTCGGCGACTTCGTGCAGGTCGCCATCGAAATGCTGGAAGACGGCTACGGCGCGACGCGCCTCTCGCGCGAACGGGCCAAGCGCATCGCCGCCTGGAATTTCCTCGAAGAAGCCCTCAACAACAACTCGCTCGTCAGCGGCACCATCACCGGCAAGGTCAAGGGCGGTCTGACCGTCATGTCCAACGGCGTCCGCGCCTTTCTGCCCGGCTCCCTGGTCGATATGCGCCCGGTCAAGGACACCACGCCGTATGAAGGCAAGACGATGGAGTTCAAGGTCATCAAGCTTGACCGCAAACGCAACAACGTCGTCATGTCGCGCCGCGCCGTGCTCGAAGCGACCGCCGACAAAGACCGCGAAAAGCTCTTGGAAAACCTGAAGGAAGGCACCGTCATCAAGGGCGTCGTCAAGAACATCACCGATTACGGCGCTTTCGTCGATCTCGGCGGCATCGACGGCCTCCTGCACATTACCGATCTGGCCTGGCGGCGCGTCCGCCATCCGAGCGAAGTCCTCAATGTCGGCGATGAAGTCACGGCCAAGATTCTGAAGTTCGATACCGAAAAGAACCGCGTCTCGCTCGGCATGAAGCAGTTGGGCGACGATCCCTGGGTCGGCATCGCCCGCCGCTATCCAGCGGGCACCCGGCTGTTCGGCAAGGTCACCAATCTCACCGATTACGGCGCTTTCGTCGAAATCGAGCAGGGCATCGAAGGTCTGGTGCACGTCTCCGAAATGGATTGGACCAACAAGAACGTCCATCCGTCCAAGGTTGTTTCCCTAGGCGACGAAGTCGAAGTGATGATTCTCGAAATCGACGAAGACCGCCGCCGCATTTCGCTCGGCATGAAGCAGTGCCAGCCGAACCCGTGGGACGATTTTGCGATGAACCACAAGAAGGGCGACAAGGTGAAAGGCGCGATCAAGTCGATCACCGACTTCGGCATCTTCATCGGCCTGCCCGGCGGCATCGACGGTCTGGTGCATCTCTCCGACCTCTCCTGGAGCGCCGCCGGCGAAGAAGCCATCCGCAACTTCAAGAAGGGCGACGAGGTTGAAGCCATCGTCCTCGGCATCGACGTTGAAAAAGAGCGCATCTCGCTCGGCATCAAGCAGATGGAAGGCGACCCGTACACCAACTTCATCGCCACCCACGAGAAGAACAGCATCGTGCGCGGCGCCGTCAAGTCGGTCGACGCCCGCGGCGCGGTGATTGCGCTCGATGGCGACAACGAAGGTTATCTGCGCGCTGCCGAATTCTCGCGTGACCGGATTGAGGATCTGACGCATCACCTCAAGGTCGGCGACGAGGTCGAGGCCATGATTATCAACGTCGACCGCAAGACCCGCGGCATCAACCTGTCGATCAAGGCCAAGGACAACGCCGAGCAGCACGAAGCGATGCAGAAGCTCTCCGCTGAGTCTGCCGCCGCCGCCTCCGGCACGACCAACCTCGGCGCGCTGCTCAAGGCCAAGCTCAACCAGCAAGGCTGACAAGGCGCGACAATGACCAAATCCGAGCTGATCGCCCGGCTGGCGGAAAGATTCCCGCAGTTGGTGACGAAAGACGCTGATTTCGCGGTCAAGATGATTCTCGATGCGATGGCCGAGGCGTTAGTGCGCGGCGATCGCATCGAGATCAGGGGCTTCGGCAGCTTCGCGCTCAACTACCGGCCACCGCGCACGGGCCGCAATCCCAAATCCGGGGAGAAGGTCAGCGTGCCAGCCAAATGGGTGCCGCACTTCAAGGCCGGCAAAGAGTTGCGCGAACGGGTCGATCAGACGCTCTGATCGGTGGTAGATTCGGGGGCAGTGAGTCATTTCACTGCCCTTTTTGATTAGAGCGGTTTTGATTTAAGTACATACTGTTTGACAAGAGCGTCAATGCGAAAAACCGGCGAGAGAAAACCCCCTCTCCCCTTGTGGGAGAGGGCTGGGGTGAGGGGTGGGACGCCGCAGGCGTCCTGTGATGCGATGCCACCACATCAACCGTTGCGCCCCCCTCTCTCCCGGCCTCTCTCCCACGAGGGGAGAGAGGAGAAAGGCGGTGGCGCGCTTGCCGATGTGTCGTTATTTGAACAACTGCGCCAAAGCCTATGACCGCACTGACCTGGGCCATCCGGCTCATCATCTTTTTCTTTCTGGTCGTTTTCGCCGTCCAGAATACCGCGCCGGTGACGCTCAAGCTGTTTTTGGGGCAGTCCTGGGAAGAACCGCTGGTGATTGTTCTGCTGGTCTTTTTTGCTGGCGGCGCGGTGATTGGCGCCTTGTCGCTGGTCGGCGCGCTGTACCGCCAGCGGCGGGAAATCACCCGCCTGAAGAAACAGCTTGGCGAAATGGCCCGCCAGACGCCGCCGGAATTACCGCCGCCCGCCGCATGAGCGATCTTTTCGCCTACTGGCAACTCCTGCTGATTCCCGTTTTTTTCGCCCTCGGCTGGGGCGCGGCGCGGATCGACATCCGGCAGGTGGTGCATGAGTCGCGGGCGCTGCCGCGCTCCTATTTTCAGGGCTTGAACTTTCTCTTGAACGAGCAGCCGGATAAAGCCATCGACTCCTTTCTCGAAGTCGCCAAAGTCGATTCGCAAACGGTCGAACTGCACTTTGCGCTCGGCAACCTGTTCCGCCGCCGGGGCGAAACCGAGCGGGCGATCCGTATGCACCAGAACCTCATCGACCGCCCCGACCTCGACCAGAGTGTGCGCTTGCACGCTCTGGCCGAACTCGGCCAGGATTTTTTGAAGGCCGGGCTGCTCGACCGCGCCGAAGAAATTTTCAACAAACTGCTCGGCACGGCCTATGAGGAGGCAGCCAAGCGTCACCTGCTGGCCATTTATCAGGCCGAAAAAGAATGGCAAAAAGCCGTCGCGCTCGCCCGCGAACTGCCCGGCGTCGCCTCGCAGCGGGAAATCGCCGAGTTTCACTGCGAACTCGCGGCCAGTGACATCATGCGCTCCCGGCCCGATTCAGCCAGAAGCTATCTCGAACTGGCAATGCAGCAGGATCGCCAATGCGTGCGCGCCAGCCTCCTCCTGGGCGACCTGCTGGTGCAGGAAGGCAAGCCGGAGGCGGCGATCGCCAGTTGGCAGCGCATCGAACAGCAGGACCCGGCCTATCTCGCCCTGGTCGCCCAGCGTCTCCTCGACGCCTACCGCAAACTGGGCCGCCGCGAAGAAGGCATCGCCTTGCTGCGCGGTTATCTCGAACGCTACCCTTCGCTCGATCTCCTGGAAGTCGTCTATCAACTGGTGCTTGAAAACGAAGGCTCGGAAGTCGCCTACCGCCTGGTGCGTGGCGAATTGCAGCGCAATCCGACCCTTCTCGGCCTGGAAAAACTCCTCAGCGCCCGCCTCCCGCTCACCGCCCCGGAAGTCCGCCCCGACGTTGAAATCGCCAAGACCATCATCCACGGCTATACGCAGCGGCTATCGCGCTATCGGTGCAATAATTGCGGCTTCAAGGCGCGCCAGTTCTACTGGCGCTGCCCGGCCTGCGGCGCCTGGGAAAGCTACCCGCCGCGCCGCAGCGAAGAATTCGATCAATCCCTTTAGGAATCCGCATGAAAATTACCGTGGTTGGCAGCGGCTATGTCGGTCTGGTCAGCGGCGCTTGTCTGGCCGAGGTCGGCAATGACGTGCTCTGCCTCGATGTCGATCCGGAAAAAATCCGCATCCTCGAAGGCGGCGGCATTCCCATCCACGAACCCGGCCTCGAAGACATGGTGCGGCGCAACATGGCGGCTGGCCGCCTCTCTTTCACCACCGACATTGAACAGGCGGTGCGCCACGGCACGGTGCAGTTCATCGCCGTCGGCACGCCGCCGGATGAAGACGGCTCCGCCGATCTGCAATACGTGCTCGCGGCGGCGCGCAACATTGGCCGCCTGATGACCGATTACAAGGTGGTGGTGGACAAGAGCACGGTGCCGGTCGGCACCGGGGCCAGGGTCAAGGCGGCGCTGCAAGAAGAATTGGCCAGGCGCGGCGTCGATATTCCTTTTGCCGTCGTCTCCAACCCGGAATTTCTCAAGGAAGGGGCCGCCGTCGAGGATTTCATGCGGCCCGACCGCATCATCGTCGGCGCTGAGGACGAACAGGCGATTCTCCTCATGCGCGCCCTGTACGCCCCCTTCCAGCGCAATCACGAGCGCCTCATCGTCACCGATGTGAACAGCGCCGAACTGACCAAATACGCCGCCAACGCCATGTTGGCGACGCGCATCAGCTTTATGAACGAACTCGCCAATCTGGCCGAGGCGCTGGGCGCCGACATCGAAATGGTGCGTCAGGGCATCGGCTCCGACCCGCGCATCGGCTACCACTTTCTGTACCCCGGCTGCGGCTACGGCGGCTCCTGCTTTCCCAAGGATGTCAAAGCCCTGATCCGCACCGCCGAGGACGCCGCCGGGATCAGCCTCAAAGTCCTGAGTGCCGTCGAAGCCGCCAACGAGGCCCAGAAACACCTGCTGACCAGCAAGATCCGGCGGCGTTTCGGCGATCTGACGGGCAAGCATTTCGCGCTCTGGGGGCTTGCCTTCAAACCCGATACCGACGACATGCGCGAAGCGCCCAGCCGCGCCCTGATTGCCGACCTGTTCGCCGCCGGGGCGACGATTACCGCCTACGACCCGGTGGCGATGATTGAAGCGCGGCGCATTTTTGGCCACGAACCGCGCCTCGCCTACGCCGAACAGCCGATGCAGGCGCTGACCGGCGCTGACGCGCTGATTATCGTCACCGAATGGAAAGCATTCCGCAGCCCGGATTTCGCCGCCATCAAGGAGACGCTCAATCACCCGGTCATCTTCGATGGCCGCAATCTCTACGACCCGAAACGGGTGCGCGGCATGGGCATCGAGTATGTCGCCATCGGGCGCTGAAACCATGCTGGAAAAAATCACCCGCGTCCGTCTCCTCGTCGTCGGCGATGTCATGCTCGACCGTTACTGGTTTGGCGAAGTCAATCGCATCTCGCCGGAAGCGCCGGTGCCGGTGGTCAAGGTCGAGCGTCAGGAAGAACGGCTCGGCGGCGCTGCCAACGTCGCCCGTAACGCCGTGGCGCTGGGCGCGGCGACGGCGCTGCTGTCGGTGGTTGGCGCTGACGATGCGGGCAAAAGTCTCGCCCGCCTGCTCGCCGAAGGCATGATCGACGCCGGTCTGCACATCGACGAGACGCTGGCGACCATCATCAAGCTGCGCGTCATTGGCCGCCAGCAGCAATTGTTGCGCATTGATTTTGAAACCCCGCCCTCGCATGAAATCCTGCTCGCCCAACTGGCCGATTTCGCGCGTCGCGTCGCCGATACCGATGTCGTCGTCCTTTCCGACTACGGCAAGGGCGGCCTCACCCACATTACCGAGATGATCGGCATGGCCCGCGCCGCCGACAAGCCGGTGCTGGTCGACCCCAAGGGCGACGACTGGTCGCGCTATGTCGGAGCGACGGTGATTACGCCCAATCGCGCCGAATTGAAACAGGTCATCGGCCATTGGCGCAGCGAGGACGAACTCTCTGAAAAAGCGCACCGGCTGCGCCGCCAACTGGGCATCGAGGCGCTGCTCGTCACCCGCAGCGAAGAAGGCATGACCCTCTTTGCCGACCATGAAACCCACCATCAACCGGCGCAAGCGCGGGAAGTGTTTGATGTTTCCGGCGCTGGCGATACGGTGATCGCCACCCTGGCCGTCGCCCTCGCGGCGGGCGCGGATTGGGCGGAAGCCATCCGCGTCGCCAACATCGCGGCGGGCATCGTCGTCGGCAAACTCGGCACCGCCGTTGTCAGCCGCGAAGAAATTGCCCGTGTTATTTGAGGAAAACCTATGTACACCATTGTCACCGGCGCTGCCGGATTCATCGGCTCCAATCTGGTCAAGGCGCTCAATGAGCGCGGCGTCACCAATATTATCGCCGTCGATAATCTGACCAAAGCCGATAAATTCAAAAACCTCGTCGATTGCGATATTACCGATTACATCGACAAGCAGGATTTCATCGAGCGCATTCAGGCGGGATATTTTGATGGCGATGTCGAGGCCATTTTCCACGAAGGCGCTTGTTCCGATACGATGGAGACGGACGGGCGCTATATGATGGAAAACAATTTCCGTTATTCCAGCATTCTGCTCGATTGGTGCCTCGATCAGGATGTGCAGTTTCTTTATGCTTCCTCGGCGGCGACCTATGGCGCTTCGGCGGCTTTCCGCGAGGAGCGGCGGTTTGAGCAGCCGCTCAATGTCTATGGCTATTCGAAATTCCTCTTTGACCAGATTGTCCGTCAGCGGCTGGCTTTGGGGCCGTCGTCGCAGATTGTCGGCTTTCGCTATTTCAATGTCTATGGCCCGCGCGAAACGCACAAGGGGCGCATGGCCTCGGTGGCTTTTCACCATTACAACCAGTTTCAGGCGGATGGCCGGGTGAAATTGTTTGAAGGCTCGCATGGCTATGAGCACGGCGGGCAGATGCGCGATTTCGTCTTTATCGGCGATGTCGCCAAAGTCAATCTCTTTTTTCTCGATCACCCGGAGAAATCCGGCATTTTCAATCTCGGCTCTGGCCGGGCGCAGAGTTTCAACGATGTCGCCGTCGCCGCCGTCAATGGCTGCCGCCGCCAGCAGGGTGAAACGGCGCTGACGCTGGCAGCGTTGCGGGGACAGGGGCTGCTTGAATACATCGCTTTTCCCGAAGCCTTGAAGGGCAAATATCAGGCTTTTACCGAGGCCGATCTGGAGCGATTGCGCGCCGTGGGTTATAACGCGCCGATGGCGACCGTCGAAGAAGGCGTCAGCCAATACATGGAATGGTTATATGAACATGTTTAAGACCTTGCAGGATTTTGTCGGCAATACGCCGCTGGCCCGCCTCGTCCGCCTGCCCGGGGCCGCTAATGAGGGGCGCGGCAATGTCATTCTGGTCAAGCTCGAAGGCAATAATCCGGCTGGTTCGGTCAAGGATCGGGCGGCGCTGTCGATGATCGTCCGCGCCGAAGCGCGTGGCGACATCAAACCGGGCGACACGCTGATCGAGGCGACTTCCGGCAATACCGGCATTGCGCTGGCGATGGCGGCGGCGATCAAGGGCTACCGGATGATTCTGGTGATGCCGGAGAACCAGAGCATCGAGCGCCGCCAGACGATGCGCGCCTACGGCGCTGAACTGGTGCTGACGCCGAAAGACGGCGGCATGGAGCTGGCCCGCGATGTCGCCGCCAGAATGCGCGACGAAGGCCAGGGCGTCATCCTCGACCAGTTCGCCAACCCGGACAATCCGCTGGCGCATTTTGCCGGCACCGGCCCGGAAATCTGGCGCGACAGCGGCGGGAGCGTCACCCATCTGGTCGCCAGCATGGGCACCACCGGCACCATCATGGGCGCCGGGCGTTTTTTGAAGGCGCAGAACCCGGCCATTCAGATCGTCGGCTGCCAGCCGGAAGAAGGCAGCCAGATTCCCGGCATCCGCAAGTGGCCGGAAGCCTATTTGCCCAAAATCTACGTACCGAAACAGGTCGATGTCATTGAATATGTGAGCCAGGCCGAAGCCGAGGCCATGACCCGACGGCTGGCGGCGGAAGAAGGCATTTTCGCCGGCATTTCGTCAGGCGGCGCGATAGCCGTGGCGCTCCGCCTCGCCGGACGGCTGGAAAACGCGGTCATCGTCAGCATCATCTGCGACCGCGGCGACCGTTATCTGTCGACAGGGGTTTTTCCGGCGTGAGACGGCATGACAAAGGATTCCAGTTGTTTCTGAACAAAGGAGGCCCCCTTGAATTCTGATAATCCCTATGCGCCGCCGAAAGCCGTTGTTGCTGACGTGGTAGCCAAACAAGAGAGACAACAAGAGGGAAAGCGTTTGGGAGGATGGCTTATCCTCGTTGGGCTTGGAGTTGTCCTCTCTCCAGTGGCAATGGTAGTGTCGGTTTTTCCAGTTTATTTCAATATGTTTTCCAGTGGGCATTGGACGGAAATAGCAACGCCTGGAAGTGAAAATTATAACGCGCTCTTGGCAGTAGTTGTATTGGGAGAAATTACGCTAAACGGAATACTGTTTATTGTGAGAATATTCCTTGCCGTTCTATTTTTTTCAAAAAAGACGACTTTTCCAAAGTGGTACATAGGCGTAATGCTGTTCAGTTTGGCTTTCATTGTTGCCGATGCATTTATGGTAAAACTGGCTCTTCCCGATAAACCTGTATTTGACCCTCAAACAGCCAAGGAATTGGGACGAACGCTTGGCACTTGCCTGATATGGGTACCCTATATGCTCGTATCAAAGCGGGTGAAGGAAACTTTTATCAAATAATCAAGGATGGATAGAGCGCAGCGAAATCCATAACGGTTCAGATTCAGCCAAATGCCATATTCCATATCCCATGAAACCCATCCTCGTCTTTGACATCGAAACCATCCCCGACGTTGACGGCATCCGCCGCCTCAACGATCTGCCCGCCGACATGCCGGATGGCGAAGTCGCCGAGTTGGCCTTTGAGCAGCGGCGGGCCAAAACGGGGAGTGACTTTCTGCCTCTGCATGTGCAGCGGATCGCCTGTATTTCCTGTGTTTTACGCGCTGGCGACAGCTTCAGGGTGTGGTCGCTGGCCGAGCCGGAATGGGGCGAGGCGGCGATCATTCAGCGGTTTTTTGATGGCGTTGAAAAATATACGCCGCAAATCGTCTCGTGGAATGGCGGCGGTTTCGATCTGCCGGTGCTGCACTATCGCGGCCTGCGGCATGGCGTCGCCGCGCCGCGTTACTGGGATCTGGGCGATGGCGATTACGCCGATTCGCGCGATTTCAAGTGGAACAACTACATCAGCCGCTACCACACGCGCCACCTCGATCTGATGGATCTGCTCGCCCTCTACAACCCGCGCGCCAACGCGCCGCTCGATGAACTGGCCAAGCTGTGCGGCTTTCCCGGCAAGCTCGGCATGGATGGCGGCAAGGTCTGGGCCGCCTGGCAGGCGGGCGAGGCGGCGGCGATCCGCGATTATTGCGAAACCGATGTCGTCAATACTTACCTGGTCTACAACCGCTTCCGCCGCCTGCGCGGCGAATTGACGGCGGACGAGGAAGTCGCCGAGGCGACCTTGGTCAAAGCCTGTTTGAGCAAAATCGACGCCCCGCATTGGCGGGAGTTTTTGGCCGCCTGGCCCCTAGGGCCGGAGCACCCAAACTCGCACCTTTAATGACTTAGAACCTATCCGTAAACACTGCTGTCCGGTTAAATATTTAACAAAATCAATTGTTTATCTTATGGCTGGGTGTTAGATTGGGAGTCATCGGGCTGCAAGGCGCATGAAATCTGGGTTTTCTCGAAGACCGAGACCGACAAGATCTGTAGACATGATGTGTAGAGCGAGGCATCGAGTTGAAGCTCCTTCTTGACGATGGCGATGAGCACGTAGGTGGCGATGGCGCACCAGATTTGCGTCTTCACGGCGTTCTCGCTGTTGCCCAGGAATTTCTTGATGCGCAAGTGCTGCTTGATCCACTTGAAGAAGAGTTCCACTTGCCATCGGTTCTTGTACAGGGCGGCAATGGTCAGCGGCGCCAGCATGGTGTTGTTGGTCAAGAACACCAGCGTCTTGCCCGACTCGGGGTCCTTGAAGCGGATGCGCCGCAGATGTTCGGGGTATTTCTTGGCCGAGTAATGACCGCCGAGCATGACCCGTTGATCGCAGATGACACCAGTCGCGCGATCGGCGGCTGCCGAGTAAACGCGCCGTGCGTCCATGGGCGATTTGGCGCGTGTGACGAAGAAAGCGCCCGCCTGATGCAGCGCGTACAACCGCGCGAAGTCCACGTAGCCTCGATCCATGACATAGAAAGCACCAGCCTCGAAACTGAGCATGTCCAGCACGTTGACATCGTGCAGCTTGCCATCGCTGATGTGGATGAAAGCGGGGATTGCTCCGCGAAGATCGAGCAGCGTATGCAGCTTGATGGCAGCCTTGGTGGAGCGAAACGGCGCCCACTCGAACAAGGACAAGCACAGATCGACAGTGCTGGAGTCCAGCGCATAAACGGTGTTGTCCAAGCCAGAGTCCAGCGCATCGCCTGCATAGAGTTTGCGCGCGCGGCGAATCAGCAATGCCGCCAGCTCCGACCAGATGCGCCAATCGCGCGATTCGTTGGCATCGGCCAGCGTGGAACGCTTGACTGCCGAGCGAAACCCCATTGCATAGAGCTTGCTCGCATTGGCCAACAAACTCGCCTCGATGTCGCGCAGGCTCTCGCGCCAAGTCAGTTGCGCGAACGCCATGGCTCGGAATTGTTCGGCGCACGACAGAGTACGCACGCCCGAATCGCCGCCGTAACGCTGCACGATGCGCGTGAAGCTCGTCCAAGGCACGAACTCCATGATCTGGGCGAACAGGGTCTTGCCAACATTCATGGTCGCTCCTCGGGGACATCAACCCCGAGAAACTACCTACTTTTTGAACATCAGAATTCAAATCGGCACCAAATGAAATCGACCGTAAACCCCTGCCAATACCCGTTTCTTGGCTTGTCATGGCAGATTTAACCGGACAGCAGTGATCCGTAAATAACATTAAACAAATCTGGAAAGCCCCCGACTTTGCCCTGTCTCTCTATCACATTTCACCGCTCATCTCTCGGGCCAGTCGCCTTCCCTCGACGCGATCCTGCAATCGCAGCCAGCCATTCCATAGGGTATCCCAGCCAGGCTGCCCTGTGTGTTTGGTGTCGAGGAATCCACCCAGCCGGGCGATCGCCAGACAAGCCCAAACGGTCGGCGGCGGCGATGCCGGTAGCGGCGCTTTTTTGCGATCCGCCAGCCACAACACCTGCCATTCATCGCACTCCAATATCTTGTCGCAGGATATTCCTACCGCTGCCACCGATTTGCCCTGTTGCAATTGCTCGCGTAACTGTAGCAGCCGCACCGCTACAAACGCGGTGATCGTCAGCATCCGCTCCAGATTGGCTACGCTGTGCTGACGCAGTCGTTCTGCCCTGACGCCACTTTTCCACGCCTTGTGGTATTCCTCGATGCGCCAGCGCAATTCGTAATAGCGCACGATCTTCTTGACCTGCTCAACCGTCTCAATGGCCTCGCTGGTCAGCAATACCCAGTTCAACGCCGCTTTGCTTTCGTCTTGGCCCACTTCGTATACCCGAACCCCGTTTACGGGTAGCGCCGGTTTGTTCTTGCCCCGATCCGCTGGCGCACTCAGGCTCAGATTGAGCGCACAAACTCGCAACGAGGCTTGGCGCGCCGCACGACCGCCGCGTTGAGCAATCTCAAGTGGGCTTTCGTAAAGCACGTCCTCCTGACTTTGCAGCGCGGCAAACAAGGTTCTGTCTTGATCGCTTAAGACCCGATCGGACTGCGCACGCACCACAAACCGCTGCTTTTGCTCCAGCTTGTAACGTAGGTATTCGTAGATGTCCGATTCGCGGTCGCACACCGAGAGGGTGCGTGCCAGAGTGGGCTCATCCAGACGTTGCGCCAGACATTCGGAGGCGCGTTGCCATTTGTAGCTCTCCTTGTCCTCATAGGCGCTGGCGCTTGCGTTCATGCTTCTGACCGTAGGCAGCGTCATCACGGCACCAGCGGCGCTGCTCAAGCAAACCCAGCGTGCATTCTGTCTGCTCTGCCACCAAGAATACCGAGTGCACCATATAGCCCCGTTGCCTAGCGTTCGCTTGCGAGCCAGTCGTGCCAAGCTGGGCAGCTACCGCGTGCGCGTACACCACACTGGTGCTGTCCTCAATCGCCAGCAATTCGCCTTCTTGCTGCGCTGCCACCCGAGCTACCGCTGCAAAACCGCTTTGGGCAATCGCCTCAGGGGATACCTTGTCGTTGCCAATCAGACGATAACCCCCCAACGCAGCAGCTTTCTCACTCTGGCAACTGCGCGCCAGTGACGCGCCTGCATGACGCGCCAAACGCGCCGCTACATCCACCAACCGCCGAGTCCTGCGCTCATCTCCCAAATCGCAACACCCAAACAACTGCTCCGACCATCCTCGCTCCTCCATCATCTCGAATCACTCCAATCAAATCATCAGGTTATAACAATTATTTGAGGCGAAATGTGGTAGAGAGATAGCCCCCACGAGGGGGGAGGGGAGCAAAACGCGGCGCATTGCCATAGGGTTACTCGAATTAAAACTGCGCCAAGGACGCTCAACGTACAAAACGCTGGGGCGGGGTCGGGTATACTTCGCCCCTTCCCCGCCCCCGCCCCCTGACGAGAACCCGACCTTGGCCCTGACCATCCTTGGACTTTCCGGCTCCCTGACGCACGATCCGTCGGCGGCCCTGTACATTGACGGCAAGCTCGTTGCCGCCGCCGAAGAAGAACGCTTCGTCCGCGACAAGCACGCCAAAAACCGGATGCCTTACGAGTCGGCGCGTTTTTGTCTCGATTTTGCCGGGATCAAACCCGCCGAGGTCAGCGCCGTCGCCATTCCCTTCGCGCCGATCAGCCTCTCTGAAAGGGCGCGCTGGCACTACGCCCGCCGCTACTGGTACGCGCCGGATCGGGCGCTCGATGCGCTCTTTAACGGCAACCGGCGCTTCCGCCGCTACAAAAAGCGTATCGAATGGTGCTTGCAGCAACTCGGCTTCGATCTCGGCAAAACCGAAATCGTGCCGGTCGAGCACCATTTGGCGCACGCCTCCTCGGCCTATCACTGCTCCGGCTTTGCCGAAAAAACCGCGATTCTCGGCATCGATGGCAAAGGCGAATACGCGACCACCTTTTTCGGCGTCGGCGAAAATGGAAAAATCCGCAAAATCAAGGAGTTCTACGACCCTGACTCACTCGGCGGCCTGTACGGCGCGCTGACCGAGTACCTAGGTTTCGAGATGCTCGATGGCGAATACAAGGTCATGGGTATGGCCCCTTACGGCGACCCGGCCAAATACGATTTCTCGCGCCTGGCCAGGTTCGAGCATGGCGAATTGATCGTCAACACCGACTACGCCAACGTCATCGGCTTTCGCCGCTACAAGGAAAAAGGCAAGGGCTATTATTTTTCGCCCAAGCTCATCGACTGGCTTGGCCCGATGCGCCACGGCGACATCGCCGACGATCCTTACATCCACTACGCCGCCAGTATGCAGGCGCTGTTCGAGAAACTGGCGCTGGCGATGATGGACTACTACCTGGGCGACATCCTGCGCGAGACAGGCAAACTCGCCTTTGCTGGCGGCGGCGCGCTCAATGTCAAACTCAACCAGAAAATCATCGCCCGCCCGGAAGTCAAGGAACTGTTCGTCCAGCCCGCCTCCGGCGACGCCGGCACGGCCATCGGCGCGGCAGCTTACGTCTCGAACGCGCGCGGCGCGCCGGTCGAAAAAATGGAACACGTCTACCTTGGCCCGGCATACCGCAACGAGGAAGTCATCGCCGCCTGCGCCAGACATCCGGCCAAGCCGCAATGGGAGGTCATCGCCGACGGCGAGGCCGCCGTACCCGAACGCATCGCCCGCATCCTCGCCGACGGCCACCCGGTCGCCTGGTTCCAGGGCCGCATGGAATTCGGCCCGCGCGCCCTGGGCGGCCGCTCCATCCTCGGCTCTCCGAGCGCCCCCGGCGTCGCCGACCGCATCAACGAACAGATCAAATTCCGCGAACGCTGGCGGCCCTTCTGCCCCTCGATGCTCGACACCGTCGGCCCGCAGATGCTCGGCAGCAGCCACCCGGCGCCGTTTATGACCTTCACCTTTGCCGTCGCCGAAGAATGGAAAAGCCGCGTGCCGGAAGTCGTCCACGAAGACGGCACCTCCCGCGCCCAGGTCTTGAAGCGCGACCACAACCCGCGCTACTACGACCTCATGGTCGAGATGGAAAAACTCACCGGCAACGGCGTGGTCCTCAACACCTCCCTCAACCGCCGCGGCGAACCGATGATCTGCTCGCCGACCGATGCGCTCAATATGTTCTTCGGTTCGGATTTGCGGTATCTCGTCATGGAAGATATTTTGGTCAGCAAGGCTTGAATCGATGAAAGACTCAACACCGCGCATCATCCAGTTCTGCCACGGCTACCAGCCACCCTTCCTGGAATGCGCACGCCAGTACGCAGTGCTGTTCCGTGATACGCCGTACAAGGTGACGACGGTTTATCTGACGGGCAAACCGAGCGATGAGGCGGTACGCGGCTCCGCCTCGGATGAGGTAATTTTCCTCAACTATCACAGTAAGCAGGTACGTGGACTCAAACTCGCGGCCATCCGCCGTTTCCGTCAAATCGTCGCTGACCGTAACGTCAAACTCTGTATTGCGCATCGTTCCAAACCGGCTTACGTCGCCTTGCTGGCAACTCGTTTACCAGTCATCTGTGTGCAGCATACTTTCAATACCTACAAACGCCGCTTACGCCAGTGGGTTGCCAGGCTGTTCAAACGCCGCCTGTGTATCCTCGGCGTTTCCCACGCTGTGCGCGACGACATCCGCAAGTCATTACCCGGCTGGCCGACGGAACAGATCGAAACCCTGTACAACCGCATCGACCCGGAAGCCGCCGCTAAGGGACTGCTGGAAAAAGATACCGCCCGCCGTGCACTGAGTTTGCCCGAAGATGCATGGATCATCGGCAATGTCGGGCGACTCCACCCCGACAAGGATCAAGCTACGTTGCTCCATGGCTTTGCCCAGGCACTACCACAGATCCCCAAGGGCAGTCTGCTGGTCATTATCGGCACCGGACCGCGCGAACAAGTCTTGAAAAAACTGGCGCACGAACTCGGCATCGCCGAATCGGTGCGTTTTCCCGGCAAGGTGCCGGACGCTCGGCGCTACTTCAAAGCTTTCGATGTTTTCGCGCTGACGTCTGACCACGAACCCTTCGGTATGGTCTTGCTCGAAGCCATGATGGCGGGTATTCCCATCATCTGCTCGAATTGCGGCGGCGGGCCGGAAGTCGTCGGCGATACAGGACGACTGTTTCCGCTCGGCAATGCCGACGCGCTGGCGCAGGAAATGATTGCCCAATCGCGCGAACCAAGTGACCACGCAAAACTGAAACTGCACATGCGCGAAAGGGTTGAGAGCCTGTTTACCGATGAAATAGCACGACGATGTTTTTTCGCCCTGCCGATGACGCAGAAGATACTCGGCTCATGTCTCCATTCCGGCACTGACGCCAACTGAAGCCCAATATTGAGTCGTCATATGATCGATTTGGCCTATCCTCGCGGTAGCGACAATATTGGCGATGAGCTTAACGCATGGTTATGGCCAGCCTTACTGGGCGATCTCATGGTCGAACGCCAGGTGACTTTGATGGGTATCGGCACGCTGCTGAATGAATCTTTTTGTCGACAGTTACCGCTGCATCAGGATATTTTTGTCATGGGTACTGGCGCCGGTTATGGCCCCCCGCCGCAACGGGATCAGCGTTGGAAATTCTATGCCGTGCGCGGCCCCCGTACAGCCGCAGCCCTTGGCCTGCCTGGCACGTGCGCCGTAGCCGATGCCGCTTACCTGCTGGCAAGCCTTGATTGGCATGACGCTACTTCAAATCAACCGGCCAAAGAAGTCATCCTGGTGCCGCACCATCGCTCCCTTTCCCTACTGGACTGGGCATCGGTATGCCGCCAAGCTGATGTGAGCTTCCTTTCGCCGCTTCTGCCAGCCGGGCAATTCATGGCTGGTCTCGTCCGCGCCCGTCTCGTTCTGACCGAGGCCATGCATGGTGCCATTCTGGCCGATATGGCGAGAGTGCCGTGGCGCGCCTTCAGCTTCGGTAAGCAGTTTAACCGTGACAAATGGCTCGATTGGGCAGAAGCGCTGGAGATCAATCTGGAACCGAACGAAATCAGAGGCTTCTACGATCCGCTCCATGCCCCGCACTTGGCACATTCAAGAGCCAAGCATTATTGGCGCAGGTTGAAGGCGTCGATCTCGGCTCACGGTCTTGGCAAATCGAAATGGAAAAGCATCACTCCGCCCAGCCGATCGGTCGAGCGCGATGTCTCCGATCTTGCTGCAACCCTGCGCAGGCTGGCCACTTCGGTCGGGCAATTGAGCGACGAACGGATATTGCTGAATCGCACCGAGCGGCTATTAAACACGGTCAATGCTCTCCGCCACGACCTCGCGGGGGGGGGGGCGGCATGCCGGGCTTTCTGGCGCTGTATCTACTTTTTTTAGTAGAAGCCAAAATGATTGCGCGTAAACTACATTATTGCTGGTTTGGCGGTCGCCCCATGCCTTTGCAGGCGCGTTGCAGCCTAGCGTCATGGGCTTATCACCTGCCGGATTACGAGGTGGTTCGCTGGGATGAGCAATCCTTTGATCCTGCCAGCCACCCATTTACTTCAGCCGCTTATGCGGCAGGCTGCTACGCCTTCGTGTCCGATTATGTACGAATGTTTGCTTTGGCGCAGGAAGGCGGAATCTACCTGGATGTCGACGTCGAGGCGCTGATGTCGCTCGATGATTGTCTGGATGCGGATTTTTTCATTGGCCTTGAGGACAGGAAGCGCTTTGGCACTTCGTTGCTGGGGTCGATAGCCGGTCATTGGCTGCCATTGAGCATGCTCGATTACTACGACCATACCCAATTTGCGATCAATCGCGCGTCCGATCTGGTCAATGTGAACGAAGTGAGCCGCCTGTTGATTGAGGCCGGATTCAATGGTGAAGGGGGTAACGAGCGGCGTGGCCGTGAGCACATCTATGCGATCGGCAGTTTCGGCGTCAGCGCCAAAGCTGCTGGTCTGGCTTGTGCGACCAAACATTATGCTCGCCATCTGTTTGCCGGCACTTGGCGCTCCCGGCCAGGCAAGAGCGTGCCGAGTCGGGTTTGGCGCTGGTTGCGCAAAGTCCCCAAACGTATTCGAGCATTGGCCATGCTGACTTTCTATCGGCTGGGACGTCGTTTGCGCGGGTTTTATTGACATCTTCCGTCAATACCGCTCCTGCTTTGACTAATCAGGTCGCCGGATGGCGTTTTTTGGTCGCTATCGCTGTAATGTGAAGATAAAGGTATCGTAATGAGCACGAATGAGTGGGCCGCAAAAGCGCATCAACTGGATCGCTATCGCTGGCGTTTATTACGCGAACGTCACGGTGTATTCGGTAGCGCCCTGCGCTTCATCCGTGACGCACTCAATGACTGGCGGTTCGGTGTGCGCGCCAAGCGGCATCTGATCGAATCAGTCGTCGCCGAGCCTTGCGATTTTCTGCTGCTCCAGTCAAAGCCCGAGGTCATCAAGCTTCGACGCAAAAAGCTATTGATCGAAGGTTTGCGCAATCGTGGGCACAAACTGGTAGAAACAGCCCTGTCAACACGGGAAAATATCCTGCGGGAGCGCCTGCTCAAGCGCCCGCCGCATCCTGTACCAACCCGTTACTTAGGCTTTGCTGCCCACGCCGAGTGGCTGGTCGAACGCTACCGGCCGCGTATCCTGCTCAATGACCGTAACGGTAGCCTTTATGCCCCTTTTCTGCGCTTGGCGCTAAATACCCGCCAACATTTGTTGGCGCATCTAGCCCACGCCACCACGCTGGAAAGCTCACCCCGGCTGAGCATGAACGATTACGACTACTACTTCCTGTTCGGCCAGAGTTCGCTGGATGCCTTGCAGGCTCGCGCCTTGCGCTTCGGTGCCTCGACCGTGCTACTGGCAGGCTCGCATATGATTGATCGGAGCTTCGATCTGCCTCAAGCCGACCCGGCGTTGCGCACCTTGCTGGTGTTGGGTGTCGGCCCGGACAAGGAAAAAGAATCTGGTTATCAGAACACCTACGCGCTACTACGCGACTGGACAGCGCGCCATCCGGATTGGCGGGTACTAATCAAGGCCCACCCGCGCAGCCAGACGCCATTCTGGCAGCAAGCTGCCGATGCACTGGGCAACGTTTGCCTGCTACCCCGCGAATGCGGCCTCGCTCAAGCCTTGGAGCAGGCTTCGGTGGTAGTCAACATCATGTCGAATGCAGTGCTTGAGGCTGCATTGGCGCGACGACCAATTCTATACGTCAATGCCGGAGAGGATGCAGATATTTTTGCTCAAGAGCGTTTTTTAGGACGCCGTATCTCTTGTATGGACGAGCTCATCTCAGGCATGAATGAAATGGGGAACTCCTATGCCGATTGCGTCGAACGGTCAGCTCGATTTGCCAGATACCATCTTGCCCAGGGTTATAACGGCCTCGATCATTGCCTGGAACTGCTTGAGCAATTACTAACGGGAAGCAGTCCAAATGGTATTGCACTGCCAGCCTCTCCTCAATGATTCGTCAACGGCTCCTGTGCCGTTTTATTGGCTTGGCAAAAGTGCTTTAAGGAACCAATATCCCGCAATTTGGCGGACGGCATTTCCAAAATTACCAAAAAACTATTCATGAACCCATTTTTCCGACGACTCAAGGCTCTGACCCCCGGCAACCGTTATTGGGCAGCCCTTTTTTTTATTTTCTTTTGTGCCTTTTTGCTGCCATTTGGCTCTGGCCCGGTGAAGGTCAGCTTTTACCTCGGCATCCTCCTTCCTGCCTTGTTGTTTTCGACATGGCAGGAAGTTCGGTGCCTTGCCGGGAGCCATCATTTTCTTGCCGTCCTCGCACTTGGCGCCTATGCACTGACGCGCGCAGTCGATCTGGATACGGCGCTCGGCATTCTGGAAGCCTTTGTTTCCTTCCTGGCCTTGATGCTGGGTGCGATGAAGCTACCGACGATCCAGCCCGCCGCCGTCAAACGGTCGGCTATCCTTGGTATCGCGCTACTATTCATTTATATCTTTGCCAATGCTGTTCACCAAAGCATGACCCAGAACTGGTTACCGGGGATGCGTCTCGAACCGTTGTTTGGCAAGTTGGAGAGCGTCATTTTCTGTACCACCCTCATGGTCGGCACACTCATGGTGTATTCATGGTCCTGCCTCGCCACGCGCGATTACCGCTCACTCATTATCGCCAATGCGGCTGTGATCATTTCGGCGCTCTGGCTCATGCAATCCCGTACTGCCGTTCCTGCATGGCTGGGATCAATGGCAATCTTGTTGGCCTATGCCACCCCTTCCTGCGAACGGCGACGGATTCTGCCCTGGCTTTTGTTGTCATTGCTCGCCATTGCGGCACTGGCCTTTCCCGCGCTGCTTGAGCGCGGTGACAGCTACCGATTGGAAATATGGGCCGATTACCTAGCCGCAACGCGCGGCTGCGGCACGCTTTTCGGCTGCGGATGGGGTTTGGAGTACTCTTTCACGACGAAGGACGGAGTCGTCATCACGCACCCACACAGTATGTATATGCAACACCTGTTCTGGGGAGGGATTACCGGCTTGACACTCCTGTTGCTGGCGCTTATTCCGCCCTTGATCGCCGGTATCCGGCAAGCACATTTTGCCGCTTGGGCGCTACTACCTGGATGTATTGCCCTAGCCTTCGACGGGAAGGGGCTTATGACCTCCCAACCGAATCAACGCTGGTTCCTGGCAACCGTTCCGCTAGCCTTCCTGATTTCTGGATTGATTGGGAAAACGACGACTTCGGCTGCTTCTCCCAACAAGAACGACTAGAGCATTTTTGATTTACCTGGAAACGCTGGTAACCTATTGAGTGGGCGATGTTGGGGGAATCGTATGAGAGCCTACCCACAGGATTTGCGAGATCGAATACTTGGGGCCTTGGAGCG
>JAITMS010000030.1 GCA_031277255.1 Azonexus sp. | reverse complement strand
CCCTTCGTCTTGCTTCATCTCTACGCCCAAATATCAGGAGTAGACGACTTTCTTCAGAGGTTTACAAGCCCCTCTCATAAGTTATTGAAGGTTAACGAGTTTTGGTGCTCCGGCCCTGCCGGGGGAAAGCGGCAGGGGTGGATGGCGGGCAACGGCTATGTGTGAGGCGGCGTGGATTGTGCGTCAGCGCCCTTGATATGGAGTGCAAGGAGAATCTTGTTTAGGCGCTGCCGTTCCCGAATTGAATTTATGCCGTCGGCGAATTCCCAAACAGCAAACCCAAATAAAATGAGCCAAAGGCCAGCCTTGGCCCATATTGACAAGATGCTGTCAATACCCTTGGTGGAAACGGAGAAACCTAAAGCAGCAATCAGGGTAATCAACAGGAGCCATGCCGCTGAGACAAAATGGCGACGAGTATCCCGGCAAACGATCTCCCCGGAGTCGTGCGCAACCCAACCGACGACGGATTTCCAGTCATCGCTCTTGCGCAGCAAGGCGGTAACTGTCATGCCGTCATTTAGGGTTGGCCACCCTTGAACCGATAGCTCAAAGTAGCGCCTGCCTTTTGATTCAAAGCCGAAGGTTGTGAATTTCGAGCCGAACCTGTCTCTGACCTGTTGCTGGACACCAAAGATGCGATCAAAGGTTTGGGTCACTTCTTCCATGTCCTGACTACATCGCCAACGCCACCTCAACCGGCACTGCCTTGAGCGTGCGCAGGATTTCACGCGGGTCAATACCGACCAGATAGCCGCGTTTGCCGCCGTTGATGTAGATCAGCGGCAGGTCGAGGATGCTTTTTTCGATAAAGACCGGCATCGCTTTTTTGACGCCGAAGGGGCTGGTGCCACCGACGAGGAAGCCGGTGTGGCGGTGGGCGGCTTCCGGCTGGCAGGGTTCGACTTTTTTGCAACCGGCCTGGCGGGCCAGTTCCCTGGCCGAGACTTTGCAGTCGCCGTGCATGAGGATGATGAGGGGCTTGGCGGTTTCGTCGGCAAAGACCAGCGTTTTGACGACGGCGTGTTCATCGACCCGCAATTCACGGGCCGAGACGCGGGTGCCGCCGTGTTCTTCATAGGCGTAGAGGTGGCTGGAAAAAGCCACCTGATGCGCTTTGAGAAAGCGGGTGGCGGGCGTTTCGGGGGCGTGTCCGTGCTTCATCATGGCGCGATTTTAGAGCGGTTTTGATTCAAGAGCTTATGGTTTTCCCCTCGCCCGCTTGCGGGAGAGGGTGGCCGCAGGCCGGGAGAGGGCCAGCGGCGTATCCATTGCCGCCACCGCGAATCGGAACGACGCCCTCTCCCCCTTCGACTTTGCTCAGGACAGGCCCGGCCCCTCTCCCGCAAGCGGGCGAGGGGAGCAAAGCGAATGGGTGCGGCAACGGATGTCAGTACTTGAACAGAAAATACGCTAGAGCGGTTTTGATTCAAGTGCATACACACCCCCTATACCGTTCGGGCTGAGCCTATCGAAGCCCGGTTCAAGCCGCCGTATTCTCTCTCCGCACCGTCCTTCGCCTGTCCTGAGCCTGTCGAAGGGACAAGCTCAGGACGAACGGGAGTGTAAAGACTTGAACAGAAAATACGCTAACGCCCGGCCCGCCAACATGGCTTCATTCGCCGCCGCGCGGATGATGTGCGGCGTGGAGTTTTTTCAGGCGCTCGCGGGCGACGTGGGTGTAAATCTGCGTTGTTGAAATGTCGGCGTGGCCGAGCAGCAGTTGGACGACGCGGAGATCGGCACCGTGGTTGAGGAGGTGGGTGGCGAAGGCGTGGCGCAGGACGTGCGGCGAGAGGCGTTCCGGGGCGATGCCGCCGCTCAGCGCGTAGCGTTTGAGGATCTGCCAGAAGGCTTGCCGGGTCATCGCGCCGCCGCGTCCGGTGACGAACAGGGCGTCGCTCTGGCGGCCATTGAGAATGTGCGGGCGGGCTTCCGCGAGATAGCGGCGCAGCCAGTCGCTGGCGATGTCGCCGAGGGGCGTCAGGCGCTCCTTGCCGCCTTTGCCGAGGGCGCGGATGACGCCGTCGTTGAAATTGACGGCGTGCAGTTTGAGGGCCACCAGTTCGGAGACGCGCAGACCGCAGGCGTAGATGACTTCGATCATCGCCCGGTCGCGCAGACCAAGCGGCTTTGCGCTGTCGGGCGCGGCGAGCAGCGCCTCGACCTGCTGTTCCGAGAGCGTTTTGGGCAGGCGCGAGGGGCGCGTCGGGTTGGCGAGTTTCAGGGTCGGGTCGGCGGCGATGCGGCCGCGCCCCAGTTGCCAGCGGTAGAAGCGGCGCAGGGTCGATAGATAGCGGGCCTGGGAGGTGGCGCGCGCTTGCCGCGAGAGGTCGGCGATGAAGGCGGCCAGCGTTGCGGCGCGGGCGTCGAGCAGCGGTTCCAGGCTCTGCCCGGCCAGCCAGCGGGCGAAGCGGCTGAGGTCGGAGCGGTAGCTGTCGAGCGTCGCCTTGGCGAGGCCGTCTTCCAGCCAGAGGGCGTCGCAGAACCCGTCAATCTCGGCGAGATCAGCGGGGGAAGCTGCCTTCATGCCCCAGCAGCCAGCGTTTGACGCCAAGCAGAAAACCGCCCCGGTCGTGGGCGAAGCCACCAAGGCCGCCGCCAGCGGCGACGACGCGGTGGCAGGGGACGACGATCGGGTAGGGATTGGCGCCGCAAGCCTGACCGACGGCGCGCGGGGCGTTGTGCAGGTCTTTGGCGATTTCGCCGTAGGTGCGCGTCCGGTGGTGCGGAATGGCGGTAATCGCCGCCCAGACGCGGCGCTGAAAAGGCGTTCCAGCCGGGCGCAGCGGCAGGCTGAAAAGAAAGGCGGGATCAGCGAGATAGGCGCGCAACTGGCGCGTGGCTTCGGCGGCGAGCGGCGTTTGCGGCGCGATTTCGGCGCGGGGTTGGAGAAAGTCGATGGCTGTGATGTCGTCTGCGTCGCAGCGGACGCCCAGACAAAAGCCGGGGGCGGCGACGACGCTGTCGTAGCGGGCCTCGCTCATGGCCTTCCCGACTAATGGCGGGGCGGATCAGCCGAACAGCCGTCGGAACCAGCCCGGCTTCTTTTCTTCGACGGGCGGCGGTTCTTCTTCAGGGGCCAAGGTGGCTCTTACCGAACTGACATAGTCGGCGTCATCGTGCTTGATGTGGTTGACCAGCCAGCGCGCCAGCATGTGATGCAGTTCTTCCGAGACATCGTCGCCGAGTTCCATGCGCTGCTGAAATTCGCCGACTTTGCGGGCGAACAGTTCATGCACTTTTTTGTGCGGTTTCCAGTAGGGATAGTCCGCTTCTTTTTGCAGACTTTCCTCAAAGGCAAAATGCGAGATGGTGTAATCAACGCAATCGTCGATCACGCTCTTGATCCGTGCCTTGTCGCCCATGACCTGCGCGGCTTCAAGGTCGTTGACGAACTCGACGATGCGCCGATGCTGGTGGTCGATGACATCAATGCCTGTATCCAGATCATGTGTCCAGTGAATTGGCATTTTGTTTCTCCTCTTGAACTTTATGCCTAATTATAAGTAACTAGTGACTTATGAACAAATTAGCCGCGAATATGCCCATCGCCTAAAACGACCCATTTCTGACAGGTTAGCCCGTTGAGGCCGACCGGGCCGCGGGCGTGGATTTTGTCGGTTGAAATGCCGATTTCAGCGCCCAGGCCGTACTCGAAGCCATCGGCGAAACGGGTCGAGGCGTTAATCATCACCGAGGCCGAATCAACCTCATGCAGAAAACGCATCGCCAGCGGATGATTATCGGTAACGATGGCGTCGGTGTGATGTGAGGAATATTGGTTGATATGGGCAATCGCCTCGTCAATGCCAGCGACGACCTTGACCGAGATAATCGGCGCCAGATATTCGGCATAGAAATCTTCCTCCGTTGCCGCCACGGCGGTCGGGAGGATGGCCCGCGTTTCGCCGCAGCCGCGAATTTCGACGCCTTTGGCCGTCAGCATTTGGGCGATCGGCGGCAGTAAGGCGGCGGCGACGGCGCGGTCGACCAGGAGCGATTCCGCCGTGTTGCAGGTGCCGTAACGCTGGGTCTTGGCGTTGTCGACGATTTTCAGCGCCTTGGCCGGATCGGCCTGGGTTTCCAGATAAACGTGGCAATTGCCGTCGAGGTGCTGGATCATCGGCACCCGCGATTCGGCCAGCAGGCGGGCGATCAGCCCCTTGCCGCCGCGCGGCACGATGACATCGACAAATTCGCGCAGGGTGATGAGTTCGCCGACGGCGGCGCGGTCGGTCGTCGCCACCACCTGCACGGCGGCGGCGGGCAGACCGGCGGCGGCCAGGGCTTCCTCGACCAGAGCGGCGATGGCGCGGTTGCAGTGAATCGCCTCCGAACCGCCGCGCAGAATGGCCGCGTTGCCGGATTTGAGACAGAGCGCCGCGGCATCGGCGGTGACGTTCGGACGCGCTTCGTAAATGATGCCGACGACCCCCAGCGGGACGCGCATCTGGCCGACCTGAATGCCGCTCGGCTGATATTTGATGTCGCTCATCTCGCCAATCGGATCGGGCAGTTTGGCGACCTGTTCGACGCCCTCGGCCATGTTGTCCACGCCTTTATCGGTCAAGGCCAGACGGTCGAGCATGGCGGCTTCCAGCCCATTGGCGCGGGCGGCGGCAAGGTCTTCGGCGTTGGCCGCAAGCAGCGCCGCCTTGTCGCGGCGGATGGCGGCGGCGAGATGCAAGAGCGCCGCATTCTTCTCGGCGGTCGTCGCCGTGGCCAGACGGCGCGAAGCGGCGCGAGCCTGACGGCCCAGGGTCTGCATGTAATCTTTGATGTCCATGATGGCGGCGTGGCGGCAATAAATGGGCATTATAGCGAGACAAACAGGGAACTTCCGGGGCGGGGTAAACTCTTATCCCCGTTAATGAAAGGGCTTTGATCGAGGACGAGATGGCCGAAAAACTCATTTTGCCAACGGAAGTGAAAATTTGCGCCACCTGTAGTTACTGGGATGGCGAACGTCAGGTGGACGCCGACATCAACGTCGTCGTCGTCGGCGAACGCTGTCTGGGCGAATGTCTGGCCCAGGCCGAGGCAAGACCGGGCCTCCATGACGCGCGCCGGGAATGTCAATGTATCTGGGAAGATCTGCGGCCGGACGAGGCGGCCTAGCGCCGGGGGGTTTAGAGCGGTTTTCACTCAAGTGCTTACACCCCCGTTCGGGCTGAGCCTGTCCCTTCGACAAGCTCAGGACAGGTGAAGCCCGGTTCAAGCCTCCGGCCCCTCTCTCCGCACCGCCCTTCGACAGGCTCAGGGCGAACGGGAGAGGAGATGTAAGGGTTTGAACGAAAACTGCCCTAGGCGCTGCCCATCTGGCGGCTTGGTTGGCTCGACTGCTGCGGACAGAGGCTGAGGCCGAGACGGAGAAACGCTTCCCACACATTGCCCTGGCCGATGCCTTTGGCCAGACGGTCAATGCCTCCCGCCTGCTTCAAGGCGGCTTCGAGGGCGGCAGCGGTGAGGCGTTGCAGCGCCTTTTTGATCGCCATTTGCCGCGGCCCCCAGACTTTCGCTTCTTTCAGCAGCAGGTCGAGCGGGCGGCCTCTGTCCATGCCCATCCTGATCGTCGTCAGGGCGCGGATTTCCTCGCTCATCGCCCACAGCACCAGCGGCGGCGCTTCGCCTTCCTGCATCAGGCCGTTGAGCGTCCGGGTCAGGCGGGCGATGTCGCCCGCCAGCAGGGCTTCGCGCAAGTCGTCGATGTCGTAACGGGCGACATTGAGCACGGCGTCGCGGATTTGCGCGGCGGTGAGCGGGCCGGGCGGGTAGAGGAGGCCGAGTTTCTGGATTTCCTGATGGGCGGCGAGCAGATTGCCTTCGACGCGCTCGGCGATGAATCTGAGACTTGCCATCTCGGCGCTCTGCTGCTGGCGGCGCAGCCGTCCGGCGATCCAGCCGGGCAGCTCAGTGAGCGGCGGGGCGTTGAGTTTCAAGGCGACGCCCGCGTTGACCAGGGCCGTGAACCAGACCGCTTTTTCTTCGCGCCAGTCGAGTTCGGGCAAGGTGACCAGCAGGAGATTATCCGGCGACAGATGCTGACACCACTGTTGCAGGGCGGCGCTGCCTTCCCTGCCCGGCTTGCCGGTGGGGATGCGCAGGTCGATCAGTTTTTTGTCGCCGAACAGGGACATATTGCCGCCCGCCGCCAGCAACTGCCCCCAGTCGAATTGCGGCAGCACGGTCAACACTTCGCGCTCGTTATAGCCCTGCTGACGCGCCTTGAGGCGGATGGCATCGGCGGCTTCGAGCGTCAGCAGCGGCTCGTTGCCGTAGAGGACGTACAAGGGGCGCAACTCGCGTTCGAGGTGGGCCGCCAGTTGTTCGCCCTTGAGCAGCATCAGTCCGCCTCCTCCCGGTCGGGGTCTTGGGGCTGGATCAGCGCCAGGCGGCGCATGATCTGGCTGACCGCCTCACTGGTCATGTCGCGCCACAGGAGGCGTTCTTCCTGATCCTTGGCGAGCACGTTGGAATCGTCGTAGGTGAGATCGCGGCTGAGGCTCAGTTCGTTCGGCGCGACGATTTCCTGCCCCTTGGCGTTGACGAGGCGGAAGCGATAGGTCATTTGCAGCCGGTATTCCTGAATCCGCCCCTGGGCGTTGACGCTGAGGATGGTCTTTTGCCGGTTGTCTTCCAGTTGCTGAAAGGTGGCGGCGGCTTCCCTGGCGCTATTGACCAGCGTCGTGCCGCCGCCCGCGTTGATGTAGCGTTCAAGCCAGATGCGGACTTCGGCGGTTTCCGGCAGGGCGATGTAAAAGGTCGGGTAGGGCAGCGCCGCGCTTTGCCCGCCGCGCAGATGAAAACCGCAACCGGCGAAGATAAGCGCGGCGAACAGCCAGACGGCAAGCGAGCGCAAGGGCATGGCGTTTCCTCAAACGACAATATTGACGAGACGGCCCGGCACGATGACGATCTTTTTCGCCGTCTTGCCGTCCATGAATCTGACCGCTTCCGGGTTGGCCAGCGCGGCGGCCTCGATGGCGGCTTTATCGGCGTCGACCGGCACGCGGATAGCCCCGCGCAGCTTGCCGTTAACTTGCACCACCAGTTCGATTTCGTCCTGCCGCAAGGCCGCCGGATCGGCCTGGGGGAAGGCAGCGCGGTAGGCGTCGGCGCCCGGTCTGAGTTCGCCGTAAAGCGCCTGGCCGATGTGCGGCGCGATGGGAAAGAGCAGCAGCACGGCGCTTTCGAGCACTTCCTGGGCCAACGCCCGGCCCGTGGCATCCCGTAAATCGGTTTTGTCATAAGCGTTCAAGAGTTCCATCACGGCGGCGATGGCGGTGTTGAACTGCTGGCGGCGGCCATAATCGTCGGCGACTTTGCCGATCGTCTGATGCAGCTTGCGCCGCAGGTCGCCCTGCCCGGCGGCGAGGCCGTCACTGCTGCTGGCGGCGGCGACGATGCCGGTCTGCACGTGGTCGTGCGTCAGCTTCCACAAGCGGCGGAGAAAGCGGAAAGCGCCTTCGACGCCAGCATCCGACCATTCCAGCGATTGATCGGGGGGCGCGGCGAACATGATGAACAGCCGCGCCGTGTCCGCGCCGTAGCGGTCGATCAGCGCCTGCGGATCGACGCCGTTGTTCTTCGACTTCGACATCGTGGTCAGTTCGACGCGCAGCGGCGTTCCGTCCTTGAGTTTCGCGCTCTGGATTCGACCGTGGGCGTCGCGCTCGATGTCGATTTCGTGCTCCCAGAAATACTTGCGTGTGCCGTCGCCGGGTTCGTGGACGAAAGCGGTGTTCAGCACCATGCCTTGCGTGAGCAGGTTGGCAAACGGCTCGTCGAGATTTTTGTCCGCGCGCAGCGCGCCGTTCGCCCCCTCTCCCGCTTGCGGGAGAGGGTTGGGGAGAGGGGCTGCGTCCCGCACCCCGACATCGCGCATCACCTTCCACCAAAACCGCGAATACAACAAATGCAAAATCGCGTGCTCAATCCCGCCAATGTACTGATCGACCGGCATCCAGTAATTCGTCTCCGCATCGACCATCGCGTCTTTGCCGGCCTTGCTGGCGAAACGCGCGTAATACCAACTCGAATCGACGAAGGTGTCCATCGTGTCGGTTTCGCGTTTTGCCGCGCCGCCGCACTTCGGGCAAACGCAGTTGAGAAAATCCGCGCGTTTGTTGAGCGGATTGCCGGAACCGTCCGGCACGCAGTCTTCCGGCAGCGCGACCGGCAGTTGCGCATCCGGCACCGGCACGTCGCCGCAGGCGGGGCAGTGGATGATGGGAATCGGGCA
>JAITMS010000020.1 GCA_031277255.1 Azonexus sp. | reverse complement strand
TCGCTCTTGCTGCCCCCAGCAGCAACAAAACTCAACACCCGACTCTTGAGATCAGTACTGTAAGCCATCTTCGTCTCCGGTAGAATCGACAGGCTTGTATTATGTCTTGTTTATTGTTGGAGCAACTATAAACCGCCTCTCGACAGACCGAACAGAAATGTAAAAACCCCTCCAAACGCCCGGCGTGGCCTGAAAAACCTCAGTGCAGACTGAGCGGGCGGCCAATCAGGAGGCGGCCTTGCGGCAGCGGATGATGTAATTGCAGGCGGCTGATGAGTGGTCGGAGATCGAGGCCGCTGGCTGTTTTCAGGGCGCTGGTCCGGTCGCGCAGGGTGGCGAGCGGCAGGTCGACCGGCGTTTCGCCGGTGGCAAAGACGATGACGTTGCCGCTCGCGGTGGCGGGAAAAACAGCGCGCGCGCCGCTGAACGCCTCGCCGATACGCTCCGCGCTGGCGGCAGAGCCACGCTGATGACCCAGCAGGTTGACGCAACAAATCCCTTCCGCCGTCAGCCGGGCGCGGCAAGCCTGATAGAAGGGCAGGGTAGCGAGCGGGCCGGGGCGGGCGTCGGCGTCAAAGCCATCGACCAGAATGAAATCAAACAGACTGTCGCCGCCGAGCATGAAATCGGCCCCGCAGCCGATGTTGATCGTGATCCGCCGCGGCGCGTCGGGCAGCCTGAAATACTGGCGGGCGATCCATTCCACCCGTGGATTGATCTCGACCACGGTGATCCGGCAGAGAGGCCGGTGGCGGTAGAGAAACTTGACCAGCGAACCAGCGCCCAGCCCGATCAGCAGCGCCCGCCGCGGCCAGTCGGCGGCATCGCGCAGGAGCAGCCCGGCCATCATGTCGCGGGTGTAGGCCAGTTCCAGCGACCAGGGGCGGGCGATACGCATCGCCCCCTGCACCCAGTCGGAGCCGAAATGCAGATAGCGGATGCCATCCGCCTCGCTGATGTCAATGGCGTGGCGGGGCGCGGCGGAGCGTTTTTTCATGGCCGGTTTTTTTTGGGAAAGCGACATATTTGCTGACAATTATCGTGATTTTTCTTTGCCCGAGCGTTATTCCCTTAAGGTAAGCTCACAGGCTTCGTTCTCATTGGCTTGTCGGCTTAACCATGTCCAGTTCCGCACCCTCCAACACACCCGCCCCGACGAAAACCGCGCCGCGCCATCGCTGGCGGGGCGTGACCCTGACCTTGCTGTTGATCGCCGCGCTGGTGGCGGGTGCGGTTTATCTGGCGCAGCGGGCCAAACAGCCAGCGGCGGCGGGCAGCCCGCCCGCGGGCGGGCCGGGCGGCATGTTCGGGCGCGGCGGCGGCAGCAGCAGCGCCAGCATTACCGTTGGCGACGCCGAGGTCAAGGAAGGCCATTTGCCCATTGTCATCGACGCCCTCGGCACGGTGACGCCGCCGCGCATGGTGGCTCTGGTGCCGCAGGTTTCGGGGACGCTGATCGACGTGTTGTTTACCGAGGGGCAGATGGTCAAGAAAGGGCAGGTGCTGGCCCACATCGACCCGCGCCCCTATCAGCAGGCGCTGGCGCAGGCCCAGGGCCAGCGGGCGCGGGATCAGGCGCAACTGACGGTGGCCGAGGTGACGCTGCAACGCTACCAGCAGTTGCTGGCGCAGGATTCCATCGCGCGTCAGGACGTCGACACGCAGGCGGCGCTGGTCAAACAGTTGCAAGGCACGGTCGAGGCTGACATCGCCAACGAGAAGGCGGCGGCGATCAATCTGGAGCTATCGACCATCAACGCCCCCTTTACCGGCATGATCGGCCTGCGCGCGGTCGATCCGGGCAATTACGTGTCGACCGGCACGGCCGGCGGTATCGCCACGCTGACCGAGGTGCAGCCGATCGACGTGGTTTTTGCCGTGCCGCAGGAGCGCATCCCGGAAGTGCAGGCCGCCGCCCGCGACGGCAAACTGCCGGTTGCGGCGCTCGATAGCGCCCGCGCGCAGCAACTGGCGAGCGGCCGCTTTCTCACTCTGGATAATCTGGTCAATGTCTCGACCGGCACGGTGCGGGCCAAGGCGCGCTTCGACAATGCCGACGGCAAGCTCTTTCCCAGCCAGTTCGTCAATATCCGGCTGCAACTGGGGACCGTCGAGGGCGTGCTGGCCCCGGTGACGGCGGTACGCACCGGGCCGGAAGGCGATTATGTTTACGTCATCGATGCCGAAAGCGTCGCCCACATGCGCCCGGTCAAACGCGGCCTGGCGACGGATACGGAAATTTTGATCGTGCAGGGCTTGCAGCCCGGCGAGCGGGTGGTCGCCGAAGGCGGCGACCGCGTCAAGGACGGCGCGCCAGTACGGCGGGCCGACGCGGCAGGGCCGGGCGGCGGCGCCAAGGGCGGCGGCGGCGTGGGGCCAGGCGGTACACCCAGGCAGAAACCACAATCCTGACCCATGAACGTCTCGCGCGTATTCGTGCAGCGCCCGGTGGCGACGGCCTTGTTCATGGTCGCCATTGTCCTTGCCGGTTTGATGGGGCTGCGGCTGTTGCCGGTCGCGGCTTTGCCGCAGGTCGATTACCCGACCATTCAGGTGCGCACGCTCTATCCGGGCGGCAGCCCGGATGTGATGAGCCGCACCGTCACCGCGCCGCTGGAAAACCAGTTCGGCCAGATGCCGGGTCTGACGCGGATGACCAGCGTTTCCAGCGCCGGGGTGTCGATCGTTACCCTGCAATTCGGCCTGACCGTGGACATGGATGTCGCCGAGCAGGAGGTGCAGGCGGCGATGAACGCGGCGACGCTGCTCCTGCCCGCCGATCTGCCCGCGCCGCCGGTGTACGCCAAGGTTAATCCGGCTGACGCGCCGGTGATGCAACTGGCGATCACTTCCGACAGCCTGCCGCTGACTCAGGTGCAGGATATGGTCAATACGCGGCTGGCTTTGAAGATCAGCCAGATTTCCGGCGTCGGCCTGGTCACGCTGGCGGGCGGTCAGCGGCCCGCCGTGCGGGTGCAGGGCAATTTGCAGGCGCTCGGCGCTATGGGCCTGAGCCTCTCGGCGCTCAATACCGCCATCAACAACGGCAACGCCAACAGCGCCAAGGGCAGCATCGACGGCCAGACGCGCCAGTACAGCATCAACGCCAATGACCAGTTGCTGACGGCGGCGGATTATCAGAATCTGATCGTTGCCTATGTCGGCGGCGCGCCGGTGCGCCTGAAAGATGTCGCCACGGTTGTCGATGGCGCCGAAAACGACCGGCTGGCGGCGTGGACGGCGATCAAGGACGCCGCCGCCGGGGAGGCGGTGGCGACAGCGACACTCTCGCCCGCCATCATCCTCAATGTGCAGCGCCAGCCGGGGGCCAACGTCATCGCCACGGTGGACGCCATCAAGAAGCAGTTGCCGACCCTGCAAGCCAGTCTGCCGGAGAGCGTGAACATCGCCGTGCTGACCGACCGCACGCTCGGCATCCGCTCCTCGGTCGAGCATGTCGAGCTGGAACTGGCCTTGGCCGTCATCATGGTCGTGCTGGTCATTTTCTTCTTTCTGCACAGCCTGCGCGCCACCGTCATCGCCAGCATTGCCGTGCCCATTTCGCTGCTGGGCACGATCGGGGCGATGTATCTGCTCGGCTATTCGCTCAACAATCTGTCCCTGATGGCGCTGACCATTGCCACCGGCTTTGTCGTCGATGACGCGATCGTGATGATCGAAAACATCTCGCGCCATCTCGACATCCTGCGTCGCGGCATCCCGGCGGCGGATGGGCCGGAACGGCAGCAGTCCCTGCGTCAGGCCCATCCTGAGCAAAGTCGAAGGGTCGCTTTCAAGGCGGCGCTCGATGGCGCGGGCGAAATCGGTTTCACCATCATCTCGCTGACCGTCTCGCTCATTGCCGTGCTCATTCCGCTGCTGTTCATGCAGGAGGTGATCGGGCGGCTGTTCCGCGAATTTGCCGTGACGCTGGCGATCACCATCCTGTTCTCGGCGCTGGTGTCGCTGACGCTGACGCCGATGATGTCGGCGCGCTGGCTGGAGCCGCTCGATAGCGCCCACGGACGGCTGGCGGCGCGGATTCAGGCCGGATTTGAATGGGTCATCGCCTGGTACGACCAGAGCCTGACGCGGGTGCTGGCGCACCAGCCGTTGACGCTGGCCGTCGCCCTGGGAACGCTGCTGCTCACCGTCTTTCTCTATTGGGCGATGCCCAAGGGTCTGTTCCCGACGCAGAGCACCGGCCAGTTGCAGGGGGTGTTGAGCGCCTCCGCCGATGTTTCCTTCGCCCGCATGTCGGCGCTGCAAGCCGCCGCCGCCCGCGTCGTCGCCGATGATCCGGCGGTGCTGTCCCTGAGTTCGGTGGTCGGCGTCGATGGCGTGAACAACCTGGCGCTGTCCGAGGGGCATCTGGTCATCAACCTCAAGGCGCGTTCCGTTTTTGGCGACTCGGAGGCGACCATCATGCGCCGCCTCTCGGCGTCCGTTGCCGCCGCCGTGCCGGGTGTGCAGATCGACTTGCAGCCGACGCAGGATCTGACCGTCGATTCCGACACCGGGCCGACGCCCTACCGCTTCGACCTCGAAGGCGTCGATACGGCCCAGATCAACGACTGGGCCAAACGTCTGACGGAAGAAATCGCCAAGCGGCCCGAAATCAGCCGCGTCACCACCAGCGCCGGGGCAACCGGCCTGGCGGCGATGGTCAAGGTCGACCGCGACACCGCCTCGCGCCTCGGCGTCACCGCCAGCAGTCTCGATGACGCGCTCTACAACGCCTTCGGCCAGCGCATTGTGTCCACCATCTTCGGCGAAACCAGCCAGTACCGCGTCATTCTTCACGCCGCGCCGGAAGAGAAGCCCGGCCTTGCCGCGCTGTCCGACATGCCGGTGCCGGTCAACGTCACCAGCGGCAGCGCCACCAGCGGCGGCGCCACGCCGCTGTCGTCCTTTGCCCAGGTGGTCGAAGAACCGGCCCCCTTGCAGGTCACCCGCGTCGGCCAATACCCGGCGGCGACAGTTGGTTTTGACGTGACGCCCGGCGTCTCGCTCGGCGCGGCGGTGGACGCCATCCGCCAAACGGCGGAGGCCGCCGGTCTGCCCGCCGCCATCACCATGCGCTTTACCGGCGCCGCGGGTTCCTATGAAGGTTCGCTGGCCAATCAGATCTGGCTCATTCTGGCGGCGGTGGTCTGCGTCTACATCGTGCTTGGCGTGCTCTATGAAAGTTACGTCCATCCGCTGACCATTCTGTCCACCCTGCCCTCGGCGGGCGTCGGCGCGCTGCTGGCGCTGTGGATTACCGGCCACGCGCTGGATGTGGTCGGCATCATCGGCCTGGTGCTCCTGATCGGCATCGTCAAGAAAAACGCCATTATGATGATCGACTTCGCCATCGAGGCCGAGCGCGGTCACGGCATGGCCCCGCGCGAAGCCATTCATCAGGCGGCGCTGCTGCGTTTTCGCCCGATTATGATGACGACGCTGGCGGCGCGGGCCGCCGCCGTGCCGCTGATGCTGAGCGTCGGCGATGGCGGCGAACTGCGGCGGCCCTTGGGTATCGCCATCTTCGGCGGCCTCGTCCTGTCGCAACTGCTGACCTTGTTTACCACGCCGGTGATTTATCTCGCCTTCGACCGCTTCGGGCGGAAACTTGATGGCGGACTTGATGAAAGCGGCGAAAGCAACGAAAGCGGAGCCAAACCGGCATGAACCTCTCGCGCTGGTTCATCGAGCGGCCCATCGCCACCACGCTGCTGACCATTGGTTTGGCCCTTTCCGGGATTGGCGCGTTTTTTCTGCTGCCCATCGCGCGGCTGCCCGCAGTCGATTATCCGGTCATTTCTGTTTCGGCCAGTATGCCGGGGGCCAGTCCGTCGGACATGGCGCGCACCGTCGCCACGCCGCTCGAACGCACGCTGGGGGTGATTTCCGGCGTCAATGAAATGACCTCCAGCAGCAATATCGGCTCCAGCCGGGTGACGCTGCAATTCGATCTCTCCCGGAATATCGACAGCGCCGCCCGCGACGTGCAGGCGGCGATCAACGCCGCCCGCGTCGATCTGCCCGCCAACCTGCGCAGCAACCCGACCTACCGCAAGGCCAACCCGGCGGGAATGCCCTTTCTCGTTTTGGCCATCACCTCCAAAACCCGCACGCCGGGACAGATTTATGACGCGGTGAACAACATCGTCAGCCAGCGCCTGCTGCAAGTGCAGGGCGTCGGCGACGTGACCCTGGGCGGCGGCTCGCTGCCCGCCGTGCGGGTCGAACTCGATCCCTTCAAACTGCATGATCTCGGCGTTTCCAGCGAGGACGTGCGGGCCGCCATTCAGGCCAACAACGCCAACCGGCCCAAGGGGGTGGTTGAAACCGGCGACGAGGCCCAGGGCCGGGCGCTTCAGGTGTTGACGCCGCCGCCCGGCCTCAAGGCCGCCGATTACCGGCGGCTGATCGTCGCTTACCGGAACGGCCAGGAAGTGCGCTTGCAGGATGTCTCAGAAGTTTCCGACAGCGTGCAGGATGTGCACACGCGCGGCATGTTCAACGGCAGCCCGGCCATTACCGTGCTCATCACGCAGCAGCCCGACGCCAACCTGATCGAAGTCGCCGACCGCATCTACGCCATGCTGCCGCAACTCTCGGCCCAACTGCCGTCGGATGTCAGCTTGCAGATTGCGATGGACCTCACCGGCACCATCCGCGCCTCGGTGCATGAGGTTGAAATCACCCTCGTCATCGCCGTGCTGCTGGTCGTGCTGGTGGTCGGGCTGTTCCTCAAGAACCTGCGCTCGGCGCTGATTCCGGCCATTGCCACGGTCGTTTCCCTGCTCGGCACCTTCGGCGTCATGTACCTGCTCGGTTATTCGCTCAACAACCTGACCCTGATGGCGCTGACGGTGGCGACCGGCTTTGTCGTCGATGACGCCATCGTCGTGCTGGAAAACATCTCGCGCCACATCGAAATGGGCCACCCGCGCCGTCAGGCGGCGCTCGAAGGGGCGCGCGAAGTCGGCTTTACGGTGCTGACCATCAGCCTCTCCCTGATCGCGGTTTTCATCCCGCTCCTGTTCATGGGCGGGCAGCCGGGGCAGTTGTTCCGCCAATTTGCCGTGACGCTCTCGGTGGCGGTGATGATTTCGCTGATCGTCTCGCTGACGGCGACGCCGATGCTGTGCGCGACGCTGCTTCGGGTTCAGAGGACAGAGGACGGAGGACAGAGGACAGTTCGATTTCCGCGGCTGCGCCGCGCTATAAAGGCTGTAAGTCGCAAGCTGAATCCTGTCGCCTGGTACGAGCGTGCCCTCGACTGGTCGCTGGCTTCGCCCTGGCTGGTGGTGCTGGTGCTGCTGGTTGTGGTCGGCTTGAACGGTTATCTGTTCGTCGCCATCCCCAAGGGGTATTTCCCGGAGCAGGACGCGGGCATTCTCATGGGCGGGCTGCGCGCCGATCAGAGCATTTCGTCGACGGCAATGGGCAACAAGCTGCAACAGGCGGTTGACATCATCCGCGCCGAACCCTCGATCGGGAATGTCGTTGCCTTCGCGGGCGGCGCGCGGGCCGGCGGCGGGTTTTTGTCGGCAACCCTGAAGCCCGCCGCTGAACGCCCGCCGAAGGAGACATCGCGGGATGTCATCAACCGGCTGCGGCCTGAGTTGATGCGCATTCCGGGGCTGTCGGTCTTCCTCAACCCGATGCAGGAACTGCGCATGGGCGGGCGCAGCGCCAACGCCACCTACCAATACACGCTCAAGGCCGACAACGAGGCCGATCTCCGCGCCTGGTCGAACAGACTCGCCGAACGGCTGAAACAGAACCCGCTCCTCACCAGCATCGACACCGACGCCGCCGACAACGGCGTCGAAACCTTCATCGAAGCCGACCGCAACAAGGCCGCCTCGCTCGGCGTCACGCCCAGAGCGATGGACGCGGCCCTCTACAACGCCTTCGGCCAGCGGCAGGTGGCCACCATGTACACCGAGCTCAACCAGTATTCGGTCGTCATGGAATGGGCCTCGCGCTACGCCAAATCGCCCGTCGCCTTGGCGGACGTGTACGTTCCCGCCGATCCTTTCAGCAAGGGCGGCGTCACCGACATCAACGCCAAATCGGCCAACCCGGCGCTGAGAAACGCTTCCACCGGCAGCGCGGTTTCGGCCAATGCCCGGACGATGGCGCCGCTGTCGGCCTTCGCCACCATCCGCGAACGCGCCGTGCCAACCAGCGTCCTGCACGATGGCGGCGAACTGTCATCGACCGTCGCCTTCGATCTGGCCGACGGCGTTTCGCTCGAACAGGGCCGTCAGGCCGTGCTCGACGCCATCGACGACCTCGCCATGCCCAACAACCTGCACGGCCAGTTCTCCGGCATGGCCGCCGCCGCGCAGCAGAATCAGGCGCAGATGGGCATCCTCATCCTCGCCGCCATCGTCGTCATCTACATCGTGCTTGGCATGTTGTACGAAAGCCTGATCCACCCCGTCACCGTCCTCACCACCCTGCCGAGCGCCGGTTTCGGCGCGGTTCTGGCGCTGCTCCTGTGCCGCCTCGATTTCTCGATCATGGCCCTGATCGGCGTCTTTTTGCTGATCGGCATCGTCAAGAAAAACGCCATCCTCATCATCGACTTCGCCCTCGACGCCGAACGCGCCCGCGGCCTTTCCGCTGTCGAAGCCGTGCGTGAAGCCTGTCTCTTGCGTTTTCGCCCCATCATCATGACCACGCTGGCCGCCGGTCTGGGCGCGCTACCGCTCGCCATCGGCTTCGGCCAGGGGTCGGAGTTGCGCCAGCCGCTCGGCATCGCCATCGTCGGCGGCCTCATTGCCAGCCAGTTGCTCACCCTGTTGACGACGCCCGTGGTATACGTCCTGCTCGACAAACTGCGCCGCCGTCAGGAAGATGAATCGCACCTGGCCCGGCGCGTCGGCGCGGCGATGGCTTGAAAGGAACTTTTCAGATGAATTCTCTTTACTTCGGCGACAACCTCGACGTGCTGCGCGAGCACCTTCAGGATGAATCCGTCGATCTGATTTATCTCGACCCGCCCTTCAACAGCGCCCGTGATTACAACGTCCTTTTTCTCTCGCCCCAAGGCGAAACCAGCGAAGCGCAGATTACCGCCTTCGAGGATACCTGGCACTGGGGTGAACAGGCCGAACGCGAGTTTGCCGAAATTGTCCACTCCGGGAATACCGCGGTAGCCGAAATGATGCGGGCGCTACGCGATTTCCTGAACGAAAACGATGTCATGGCCTATCTGACCATGATGGCGAATCGGCTGCTTGAGTTGCATCGGGTCTTAAAACCCACGGGTAGCCTTTACCTGCATTGTGACCCGACGGCCAGTCATTATTTGAAAATAATATTGGATGGCGTATTCGGTAAGGAAAACTACCGGAATGAAATTATTTGGCAAAGAACAAATGCCCATAATTTCAAATCAAAACAATTTCACCGTGTTCACGATGTCGTTTTTTTCTATGCAAAGACAGGCAACTATACCCATAACCAACTCTACGGCGATTTCTCGCCCCAGCAGCTTGCGCGATACCAACGCGATGCCAGGACAGGGCGGATGTTTACCGGGCAAGACCTGACCATTATCGGCGGCGATCTTGCCTCGTGGCGTGGTACAACGCCCAAAGCGCCGCGCGGCTGGGGCATGAGTCTGGCCGAGCGGGAAAAGCTGTGGGCGGCGGACATGATTCTCAAGCGTCAGGATGGATCGCCCCGGCTGGATGGGCGCAAAGTCTGGCTGGATGAAAAAGCGGGCGTACCGATAACAGATTTATGGATTGATGTTGAACGCATCGGAAATACCAGCAAAGAGCGCCTCGGCTACCCCACCCAAAAGCCCCTGGCCCTGCTTGAGCGCATCATCACCGCTTCCAGCAACGCCGGCGATGTCATTCTCGACCCGTTCTGCGGTTGCGGCACGGCGGTTCATGCGGCGCAGAAACTCGGTCGCCGCTGGATTGGCATCGACATTACCCATCTTGCCGTTTCGCTGATTGAAAAGCGCCTGAAAGACGCCTTTCCCGGCATTGCCTTCGCCGTCGAAGGCACACCCAAAGACCTCGAAGGCGCGCGCGATCTGGCCGGGCGCGACAAATACCAGTTCCAGTGGTGGGCCTGTTCGCTGGTCAATGCTCAGCCCTATCAGGGTAAAAAGAAAGGAGCCGACGGCGGTATTGACGGCTTGATTTACTTTCAGGATGAAGCCAGAAAACACAAAAAGATCGTCGTGTCGGTCAAAGGCGGCGGCAACGTCAATGTCGCCCAAGTCCGCGACCTCGCCCACGTCATCGAGCGGGAAAAAGCCGAAATCGGCCTTTTCGTCACCCTGGCCGAGCCAACCAGGCCGATGCTGACCGAAGCCGTCAAAGCCGGTTACTACACCAGCCCGGCGAGCGGCAAAGCCTTCCCCAAACTGCAAATCCTGAGCGTCGGCGGACTGCTCGATGGCAGCGAGCGGGCGCTCTACCCCGACTTGTCGCAGGGCGCGACCACCTTCAAAAAAGCCAGGGTCGAAGAAAAACCCGTCGATCAGAAAAAGCTGTTTTGAGGCCGCTTTGATAGAAAGCCGAGGAACCCAGCGCATGAAGCCGCGACACATTCTCTTTCTCCCCATCATCACCCTGCTGGCTGCCTGCGGCTCGCTCGCCCCCGGCGGCCCGGCGCCGGAGGCGCCGGTGAGCCAGAACTGGAAAAGCGTCACCGGCGACATCGCCTGGATTAACGCCGAGATCAGCGCCGACGCCCGCCAACAATGGCAGAGCGGCGAATGGTGGCGGCTTTTTGGCGACGCCGCGCTCGACGACCTGATGCCGCAGGTCGCCGTCGGCAACCAGAATCTGGCGCAGATGGTCGCCAACGTGGCAGAGGCCGAAGCCCTGTTGCGGCAGGCGGAAAGCGCCCGCTGGCCGGTATTGGGCGTCAATTTTTCGACCGGGCGCAGCGGCAAGCCCGCGGTCGGCTCGGCGGCGGCCAGCGTCTCGGCCAGTTGGTCGCCCGATCTGTGGGGCGATCTGGCCGATGCCGTGCGCGCCCAGAAGGCCAATGTCGAAGCCAGTCAGGCCGATCTCGCGGCGGCGCAACTGTCGGCCCAGGGCAGCTTCGCCCAAGGCTATTTCACGGTGCGCGAGGCCGACGCCGAACTGGCGCTACTCGACGACATCATCAAAGGCTACCTTGATGCCGAAAAGATGACGCAAAACCGTTACGACGCCGGTATCGCCGCCCACACCGATCTCTTGCAGGCGCAAAGCACGCTCGCCAGCGCCCACGCCAGCCGCGAGCAACTGGCGGCCAGCCGCGCCGTTACGGAACACGCGCTGGCCCTGCTGCTCGGTCAGCCGCCCGCCAGTTTCAGTCTGCCCCCTGCCGACTGGTCGCCCGTCGTACCGCCGATCCCGGCCGCGCTACCGTCCGACCTGCTGCTCCGCCGCCCGGACATCGCCAGTTCCGAGCGCGCCGTGGCAGCGGCCAACGCCAACATCGGCGTGGCGCGCGGCGCTTATTTTCCCAGCATCGGACTGACTGGATCGGCGGGGCGGACGGCGAGCCGCCTGTCGGAACTCCTCTCCGCCCCGGCGCGGGTGTGGTCGCTGGGGCTGTCGCTGGCCGAGACGCTGTTCGACGGCGGCGCGCGCGGCAGCCAGCTTGATCTGGCCTGGGCCAGACACGCCGCCGCCACCGCCAGCTACCGCCAGACCGCGCTTACCGCCATCGGTCAGGTCGAAGACAACCTCACCCAACTGGCCGCCCAGGCCCGGCAAATCGAACAAACCCGCATCGCCGCCGAAGCCGCCGAAGGCGCCGCCTGCGCATGATGAACAGCTATCAGGCCGGCATCGCCGCCTACACCGACGTCGTCACCGCCCAAGCCAGCGCTCTCTCCGCCCGCCGCAACCTCCTGCAACTGGAAGTCCAGCGCCAGCAGACCGCGCTCTCGCTGATCCAGGCCCTCGGCGGCGGCTGGCAAGCGCCGTGGACGGCAGCGGCGAACGGAGAATGATCCCGCTGCGACAACCCATGTCGGTGGCGCCCCCAGGTGGAATCGAACCACCAATTCGCCCTTAGGAGGGGCGGGTTATATCCATTTAACTATGGAGGCAGGCTGCAGCCTTGGCCGGGAGGCATTGTACCGGGCGGCGGGGGCTTCTCATAGCGATTAGAATGCCGCCTTTCCCTGATCCGCTGCCCGCCCCGTCCGCTCATGCCTTATCTCAAACTTGCCGCTGCCTGCCTCGCTTACGGCCATGTGCCGCTACTCGATCACGTCGATTTTCAGCTTGATCCGGGCGAGCGGGTGGCGCTGATTGGCCGTAACGGCACGGGCAAGTCCTCCTTGCTGGCGGCGCTGGCGGGCGGTAGCGGGCGGGAGCGGCTGGATGATGGCGAGGTGTGGGCAGCGCCCGGTATCCGCATCGGCTATGTGCCGCAGGAGCCGCTGTTTGATCCGGCGTTGACGGTTTTTCAGGCAGTGGTCGCGGGCATGGGCGAAATTTCGGCCTGGCTTGCCGAATACCATGAGATTTCGCAGCGTTTGGGCGACGGGGCAAACGACGCTCTGCTGGCCCGGCTCGATCATCTTCAGGAGGCGCTGGCGGCGCAGGGCGCGTGGGCCTATGAGGCGCAGGCGGAGAAAGTGATCGCCCGCTTCGGCCTCGACCCGGAAGCCGTGGTCGGCAGCCTTTCCGGTGGCCAGAAAAAGCGCCTGGCGTTGGCTCAGGCGCTGGCCCGGACGCCGGATGCGCTGCTGCTCGACGAGCCGACCAACCATCTCGACGTGGCGGCGATTGAATGGCTGGAAAACCTGCTCATCGAATCCGGCGTCACCCTCTTGTTCATCACCCACGACCGCGCTTTTCTCGACCGCGTGTGCACCCGCATCGTCGAACTCGACCGCGGGCGCTTGAGCAGTTTTCCCGGCAATTTCAGCCACTACCAGCAGCGCAAGGAAGCGCAACTCAATGAGGAGGCGCTGGCCTTTGCCCGCGCCGACAAGCTCCTGAAGGCCGAGGAAATCTGGATCCGGAAAGGCGTCGAAGCGCGGCGCACGCGGGCGGTGTTTCGCGTCCAGCGGCTCGACAAGCTGCGCGCCGAGCGGCAGGCCCGGCGCGAACGGCTGGGTCAGGCGCGGCTGCAACTCGACGCCGGTGATAAAAGCGGCAAACTGGTGGCCGAACTCGCGCACGTCAGCAAGGCTTTTGACGGCAAGCGGGTGGTCAGGGACTTTTCCGCCCGCCTCCAGCGCGGCGACAAAATCGGCCTGATCGGCCCCAACGGCGCGGGCAAGACAACGCTGTTGCGGCTCATTCTCGGCCAACTGCCGCCCGATAGCGGCGTCGTCCGCCAGGGGACCAAGCTGGAAATCGCCTATTTCGACCAGTTCCGCGCCCAGCTTGCCTCCGACGCGCTACTGGCCGACGTGATTTCGCCGGGCTCCGACTGGGTCGACATCGGCGGCGTCAGGAAGCACGTCATCGGTTATCTCGAAGATTTTCTGTTCGCCCCGGAGCGGGCGCGCTCGCCGGTCAGTTCGCTCTCCGGCGGCGAGCGCAACCGGCTGCTGCTGGCCCGCCTGTTCGCCAAACCGGCCAATGTGCTGGTGCTCGACGAGCCGACCAATGACCTCGACATCGAAACCCTGGAACTGCTCGAAGCCTTGCTGCAAAACTACGACGGCACGCTGTTTCTGGTCAGCCACGACCGGACCTTTCTCGATAACGTCGTGACCCAGACCATTGCCGCCGAAGGCGATGGCCGCTGGCGGGAACAGGTCGGCGGTTACAGCGACTGGGCCGCCGGGCAGGAAGAACGGCGGCGAACAGCGGCGGAACAGACCAAAAGCCAACCCCGGGCAACCAAAGCGCCAGCCGCCGCCAAAGCGAAAACTGACAAACTGAGTTGGAAAGAGCAGCAAGAACTCACCGCCCTGCCCGAACGCATCGCCGCGCTGGAAGCGGAACAAGGCCAACTCACCCGGCAACTCGAAGACCCCGCCCTCTACCAGCGCGACGCCAAAGCGGCGCAAACGGCGGCGGAACGTCTGACCGCCATCGACGATGAACTGCTGGCCTTGCTGGAGCGGTGGGAGGCGCTTGAGCGCAAATGCCTGCCCCCCGTTTGACAGGAAAATGCTTCAATGTTTTCGGGGGGCATATCCATACCATCAGTCAGGCTCTGACTCACCGCTTTTTCTTTCCTTCAATTTTTCGTTGCGCTTTCTTCACCGTTTCCAGATAGGCCGCTTCAACCTCCGACGGCTGCGTGTCTTGTTGTGAACGGTACTTGACGTATTCCGCCTCCGCTTTGCCGACGGCCTGCTGGTGACTGACACTGCCCGCACCAGCCAGCGTTTTGGCTTCCATTGCCACGATGAGCCGGTCAAGATGCGCCAGCCAATCTTTCATGTAGGTCGGCTCGTGGTTCTCGGCGCGAAACTCGGCGGCGTCGAAATAGGCCGACACCAGCGCATTCAGCCGTCGCAATTCGCTGGCGTTCAGATAATTCTTTGCTACCGCAATATCGGCCTTCGCCGGCAGTTTGCCGACAAACGACAGCAAACCCATGAACGGCTTGCCCGCCTCGGCACGCGCCATGATGATCTCGGCGGCGGTGTGCCCGTGCGCGGCGTAGTGCAGCTTGTTCTGCACGGTCTTGAAGAAGATGGCGGTATCGATGCTTTTCGGGTCGTAATCGACGCTGGTGGCGTACAAATCCAGCACTTGCCGGTACAGCACCTTTTCGCTTGAGCGGATATCGCGGATGCGGGCAAGCAGTTCTTTCCAGTAATTGCCGCCGCCCAGATTCTTCAGGCGGGCATCATCCATGGTGAAGCCCTTGACCAGATACTCGTTCAGCCGCTGGGTGGCCCAGATGCGAAAAACCGTGGCAATGTGTGAGCGCACCCGGTAACCCAGCGAGATGATGAGATCCAGGTTGTAAAAGGGCAGACCGCGAGTCACTTGCCGACTCCCCTCGGTACGAACCTGTCGGAATTCCCGACAGGTTGCCGCCTGGCTCAATTCACCTTCCGCGTAGATATTGGCAATGTGCTCCACGACATTGGTGCGCGATGTCTGGAACAGATCGGCAAGTTGTTGTTGACTCAACCAGACGGTATCGCCATCGAGCCGCACATCAATGGCGGGCGAATCGCCACGCTGATACAAAATGATTTCGCCACCCGGTTTTTTGCTCATTTTTCTCTCCCGCTCGTTCGTGTGGCGTCCTCTCCTTGCAAATACGTCAGCGCGGCGGTTTCGGAAATTTCGATGGCGCGTTTGGCTTGTACGTCTTTGTCACGAGCGAGGCAGCAGACGTGGTTTTTGCCGGATTCGACCAGCAAGCGCGTATCGACGGCGGCGATGACGGGTTGGCCAAATAATTCGCTCAGGGAAGTCGGTTCTATGTCGTTCAATAGCTGAAAAAATTGCATCTGACTTTTAGAAAGTCGGGTCTTGTTCATATCGGCAAGGGGAAAGGTCAACCTGCGCTCTCCGCCGCCCGTCCCGGCGGCGGTTCCAGGCCGAGGAACTGGCGGACGGCTTCTGGTGTCAGGTTGAGCAAGGCGCCGATGTCGCGGTAGTCGTCGGGCAGGGCCGGGTCGTCCCAGCCTTGCGCCGAATGGCGGGCAAGCTGCACGGCGAGGGCGACGTTCTGCACGCGCGGCTGGTCGGCCTGGCTGTCGTCGATCAGCGTTTGCAGCAGGCTGGGCAGACGCCAGACTTTGCATAACTGGGTCTGAATGTCCTGGAAGGTCAGCCCCAGCGTCTGGCGCTGGGCGTCCATGCTGCGCCGATTCGGATCGGCGGTTTGTTGCGCCAGAATATCGAGGCCCAGCCGGGGGGCGAAGCACCACACGAGCATTTCGGCCAGATCATGCAGCAGGGCGGCGATGCGGATGTCCTCGACGTAGGCGTCCTGCCGCCGGATCGCCCATTCCTGGGCAAAATCGGCGGCCCGCTGGGCGCGGCGGATGATTTGCAGAACGCCGAGCAGGGCGCGCGAGTCTTCGCTCCTGAGCATGTCTTCGATGGTTGGCAGTTCGGCGAAGCGGCGAAAGAAAGGTTCGATGCCGGACATGACGAGGGCGCTGGCGACGGTGGTGATGTCGTTTTGCAGCGCCCGGCCCCTGATCGGCTGGATGTAGGCGAGCACGCGCACAGTCATCATCGGGTCGCGCAGAATGAGACGCGCCAGCTCGCGGGTATCGACCCGGCTGAGGTCGGCGCGCATCTCGTCGAGCCGCCGTCGGGTGGCGCGCAGCACCGGCAGGGAATTGTTGGAAAAGAGCACAACCCAGGCGTCGGTGTCTGGCAGTGGATGGTCGATCATCGCGCTCCCCCGTGGTTCGTCGTTATGCCCTGAGTGTAAGGGGCGGCTCCGCGCCGGGCAAGCGCCGCCCATGCGATAATCGGCGCTCCGTCCATCCATGTCTGGCCGAACATGCGCTACAAAATTATCCCCGTCACGCCCTTTGAGCAGAACTGCACCATTTTCTGGTGCGAAGCGACGCGCCAGGCCGCCGTCATCGACCCCGGCGGCGAGATCGACCGCATCCGCGTCGCGCTGGCCGCCGATGACCTCTCGCTGGCGCTGATTCTCGTCACCCACGGCCACATCGACCATGCCGGCGGCGTTGCCGCGCTGGCGGCGGCGACCGGCGCGCCGATCGAGGGGCCGCACGAGGAAGATCGTTTCTGGATTGACGGCATGGCCCAGCAGGGCAGCAGTTTTGGCTTGAGCGGCCAGCCTTTTGTCCCGAACCGCTGGCTCCGGCAGGGCGATACCGTGCGTTTCGGCGAAATTACCTTGCAGGTGCTGCATTGCCCCGGCCACACGCCGGGACATATCGTTTTTTATCACCCGGAAAGCCGTCTGGCCCAGGTCGGCGACGTGATCTTTCAAGGCTCCATCGGGCGCACGGACTTTCCGCGCGGCGACCTCGACACCTTGCTGCGCTCGATCAGGGAACGCCTTTTCCCGCTCGGCGATGAAGTCGCCTTCATTCCCGGCCACGGCCCGATGTCCGACCTGGGCGAGGAACGCCGCTACAACCCGTTTCTCAGCGGCCGCTTTGGTTGATCGCGGCGGCGGGCGTTTCAGGGGGCAACGCGAATCCTGACCGCCCAACTGAGGGCCGCCAACTGGGCTTCGAGAAACTGTTTGGGCAAGATGCCCTGTTTGTCCAGTTCCCGCGCCGCTGTTTCCAGATCGCGCATCTCGGCGGCGTGGATGGCGCGTAGCAGGCCGCCGAGCGGCCCGGCTTTCTCCGTCAGCGCGGCGGTGATTTCCTGGGCCAGCGGCAGTTGGCGCATGATTTCCGGCAGCGGCATGTTGAGCAGGATGTCGAGCAGCGAAAAAGCGCCGACGATGAAAGCCGCATCGCCCAGGTTTTCCATGACCGGGGCCGGTTCTGCCTCAAGCGCCAGCAATTCCATCAACTGACCGCGGGCCGCCGCTTTTTGCAGCAGCGGGTTGGGCGGATCGTTGCTGTTGAGATCGGCATAGAGCAAGAGTTGCAGCCAGCGTTGCAACTGGCGGCGGCCAAGGAGGTGAATGGCCTGGGAGAAGCCGGTGATCGGCGTCGCCCGCGCCATGGCGGCGGAATTGACGAGGCGCAGCAGACTGTAGGAGAGCTTCGATTCCTGGCGGAAAATGGCTTCCAGCGCGGGATTGTCGGCGTCTTCGGCGATCAGGGCGAGGAGTTGCAGGAGCTTGAGGCGCGTGGTGTCGGCCCGGCCCGGCAGGGGGCCGCGGGCGAGCATGAATTCCCCGGTCGACAGGGCGCAGGCATTGTCGACCAGCCATTTGCGGTCGGCGTGGCTGGACACGCCGGTCGCCACCAATGTGCTGCGGGCGGCCAAGTCTTGCCGTTGCGTCGGCGGCAGGCTGCGCAGATGGGCGGCTGTCAGCAGCAGGTAATTCCAGACGCCGGTCGTCGGCAAGGGCGCGTCGACCGAGGTCGCCAGGGCGAGCGGGCGGCTGGCCTGACGCAGCGCGGTTTCCTCGGCGGCCAGCGCGGCGCTTTCGGCGGCGCTGGGCAGGGCCGGAAAGGTGGTCACCGCCCGCTGCCCCAGACGGCCCGACGCCAGCGGCGTAGCCGTCGCTGGCAACAGCCAGGGATGGCGTTGATCGAAATCATCAAGCCACGGCGAAACCGCCAACTGTTGCAGGATGTCATCGCCCGCGCCAGCGCCAGCGGGAGATAATTCGGCATAGTAAGCTGACCACGAATCACCCGTGTCGAGCAGCGGGTGGATGAACAGGAAGGCGGAGGAGGGCATCGCGTATCGCCACTGTCTTGGGTAAACCATGATAGCAAAGTTACCTGACAGATGAACGCCGCCGCTGGTAGCGCGCTTGCCGGGCAGTCGCCAGGAGCCGGTCGAGGCGCGCGGCCTTTGGGGTAGAATAGCCGCCGATCAGGAACCCGAATCCGCCATGAAAACAAGTTTTCTCGATTTCGAGCAGCCCATCGCCGACCTTGAAGCCAAAATCGAAGAATTGCGCTTCGTCCAGGACGATTCCGCCGTTGATATTTCGGAAGAAATCGGCCGCCTCGAAAAGAAAAGCACGCAACTGACCAAGGACATCTACGGCAAGCTGACGCCGTGGCAGATCGCCCAGGTCGCCCGCCATCCGCAGCGGCCTTACACGCTCGATTACGTCCAGCACATTTTTACCGATTTCGAGGAACTGCACGGCGACCGCGCCTTTGCCGACGATCACGCCATCGTCGGCGGCCTCGCCCGTTTCAATGGCCAGCCGGTTGTCGTCATCGGCCACCAGAAGGGCCGCGACACCAAGGACAAGATTTACCGCAATTTCGGTATGCCGCGCCCGGAGGGCTATCGCAAGGCGCTACGGCTGATGAAGCTGGCCGAAAAATTCGGCCTGCCGGTGATGACCTTCGTCGACACCCCCGGCGCTTACCCCGGCATCGACGCCGAGGAGCGCGGCCAGTCCGAGGCGATTGGCCGCAATCTCTACGTCATGGCCGAACTGAAAGCGCCGATCATCGTCACCATCATCGGCGAGGGCGGTTCCGGCGGCGCTCTCGCCATTGCCGTCGGCGATCTTGTGCAGATGCTGCAATACTCGACCTATGCGGTCATCTCGCCGGAAGGCTGCGCCTCGATCCTCTGGAAAAGCGCCGAAAAAGCGCCGGAAGCCGCCGAAACCATGGGCATCACGGCGCACCGCCTGAAAACCCTGGGCCTGATCGACCGCGTCGTCACCGAGCCGGTCGGCGGCGCTCACCGCGACCATGTGGCGATGGCCCAGCATCTCAAAAAAACCTTGCAGGACGCCCTCAAGCAGTTGTCGGCGATGAGCGCCGAACAACTGCTGGCGGCCCGCTATGAGCGGCTGATGAGCTATGGCCGCTTCAAGGAACAAGCCGCCTGACCTGCTGGCGCGGGTCGGCCGCTTCATCGCCGACCGGCTGGCGGCGGACGAGCGCCTTTGCGTCGGCCTTTCCGGCGGCTGCGATTCCGTCGTTTTGCTGCACCTCCTCAGCCTTGCGTTGCCCCCCCTCTCCCCAACCCCTCTCCCGCCAGGGGAGATGGGCTTGAATGGGCGTCTGTCGGCCATCCACATCAACCACGGCCTGTCGCCCCATGCCGATGCCTGGGCGGATTTTTGCGCCGCTTATTGCGCTCAACTGGGCGTTCCCCTGCGCATCCGCCGCGTCAGCGTCGCCAAAGACAGCGGCAGCCTCGAAGCCGCCGCCCGCGCGGCGCGTTACGCGGCCTTTGCCGAGGTCGCGGCGGACGCTCTGGCGCTGGCCCAGCATCGCGGCGATCAGGCCGAAACGCTATTGCTCAACCTCCTGCGCGGCGCTGGCGTCAGCGGCGCGGCGGCCATGCCCGGCGAGCGGCGGCACGGCCCGCTGCGCCTGTTGCGGCCATTGCTCGGCGAAACGCGGGCCGACATCGAAGCCTATGCCCGCGCCCACGATCTTTCCTGGATCAGCGACGAAAGCAACGCCGACACGCGCTTCTCCCGCAATTTCATCCGCCACCGGGTATTGCCCGCCATCGCCCCGCGCTTTCCCGGCGCTGAAAACGCGCTGGCCCAAGCCGCCGGACATTTTGCCGAGGCCGCCGGACTGCTCGACGAATTGGCCGAACTCGATTGGCGGGCGGTGGCCGATGGCGACACCGCCCGCCTGGCGGCGCTGCGGGACTTGAGTCCGGGACGGCTGAAAAACCTGCTGCGCTTCCGTTTGCGGCAGCTTGGCTGGCGGATGCCGGTCGCCGCCCGTCTCGACGAATTTGTCCGGCAACTGCGCCACGCCGGGCCGGATCGCCACCCCGAATTGCCCCTCGACGAAGGGCGGATGCGCGTCTCACGCAGTCGTCTGCGCTGGCTGACCGAAGCCTGACCGACGGTTACATCCTGTCTTTCCGCTGCCAAGAGGCTTCAGTTACAATCGCCGGATTCTTTTTTCGCGCAAAGACCATGATTACCGGATCCCTTGTCGCCATTGTCACACCCATGCATGAAGATGGCCGCCTTGATTTGAGCGCCCTTCGCGGCCTGGTCGATTTTCACGTCCGCGAAGGTACCGACGCCATCGTTATTGTCGGCACCACCGGCGAATCGCCGACGGTTGATGTCGAGGAGCATTGTGAACTCATCAAGGTTACCGTCGACCATGCGGCGGGCCGTATTCCCGTCATTGCCGGGACGGGGGCCAATTCGACGGCGGAAGCCATTGAATTGACCCGCTTCGCCCAGAAGGCCGGGGCCGGGATGGCGCTGTCGGTGGTGCCGTATTACAACAAGCCGACCCAGGAAGGGCTGTACCGCCACTTCAAGACCATTGCCGAAGCGGTCGATCTGCCGATGCTGCTCTATAACGTGCCGGGCCGCACCGTCGCCGACCTCGGCAACGATACCGTGCTGCGTCTGGCCCAGGTGCCGGGCATTGTCGGCATCAAGGACGCGACCGGCAACATTGAGCGCGCCTGCGACCTGATCGCCCGAGCGCCAGAAGGTTTCGCCCTGTACAGCGGCGACGACATGACCTGTGTGGCGACCATGCTCCTGGGCTTCAAGGGCAATATCTCGGTCACGGCCAATGTCGCGCCGCGCCTCATGCGTGAAATGTGCGCCGCCGCTATTGCTGGCGACGCCATCCGGGCGCGTGAAATCCATTTCCGGCTGCTCGGTCTGCACCGCGACCTGTTCTGTGAAGCCAGCCCGATCCCCGTCAAGTGGGCGGTCAGCCGCCTGGGCCTGATGCCCGGCGGTATCCGCTTGCCGCTGACCCCGTTGTCCGAAGTCAACCAGGCGCGCGTTCTGGCGGCCATGAATCAGGCCGGTCTGGCCGTTTGAAAAGGAAATCCATGAAGCGCCCATTTTCCGCTTGCAGCCTTGCCCTCATTGCCGTCGCGCTGGCCGGTTGCGGCATCCTCCCCGGGTCGAGCAAGATCGATTACAAGTCAGCGCCCAAGAGTACCTCGCCGCTGGAAATTCCGCCCGATCTGTCGCAGATTAGTTCGGATGATCACTATCTGGTGCCCGACGCCGCAGGTAAGGGCAGCGCCACCTTCTCCGGCTATAACGCCGATCGCACGCCGGAGCGGGTTGCGCAAAGCAACACCCTGCTGCCGGATGTGGACAAAATCCATGTCGAGCGGGACGGCAACCAACGCTGGCTGGTCGTTGCCATGCCGCCGGAAAAACTGTGGGATACGGTCAAGGACTTCTGGCAGGAAACCGGCTTCATCATCAATATCGAGCGCCGCGAAGCCGGGGTCATGGAAACCGACTGGGCCGAGAACCGGGCCAACATTCCCGACGATTTCGTCCGCCGGACTTTCGGCAAGCTGCTTGATTCCGTCTATTCGAGCGGCGAGCGCGACAAATTCCGCACCCGGCTGGAACCGGGCGCCGAGCAGGGGACGACCGATATTTTCATCAGCCACCGGGCGATGGAGGAGGTGTATACCTCCTCGTCCAAGGATGAAACCCGCTGGCAGCCGAAAGCCGCCGATCCTGAACTGGAAGCCGAAATGCTGCGCCGCCTGATGGTGCGTCTGGGCGTTGAAGAAAAACGCGCCGAAGCGCAAGTGGCGACAGCCGCCAAGGCCGATACGCGGGCGCGCCTGGCGCGGGCCAAGGATGGCGCCGGAACGCTTGAAGTTGACGACCGCTTCGACCGCGCCTGGCTGCGCGTTGGCCTGGCGCTCGACCGGGTCGGCTTTGTTGTCGAGGACAGGGATCGCTCGCGCGGCCTCTACTTCGTCCGCTATATCGACCCGGAAGCGGACAACAAGAAGAAAGACAGCGGCTGGCTGTCGAAGCTGGCCTTCTGGAAATCCGATGAACCGGCGACGCCCAAGATCCAGTACCGTATCCACGTCGGCGAAGCCAACGAGCAGCAGAGCACGGTGCAGATACTGACCAGCGAAGGCGGGGCGGACCGCTCGGAAACCGCGAAGAAAATCCTCTCGCTGCTCCTGGAGCAACTGCAATAAGCCACTGGCCGCGGGAAGCGTTGGTTTTCCGCGGCCAACGAGCGGTTCAGTTCTTTATACGCCACTCCCGTTCGGGCTGAGCTTGTCCCTTCGATAAACTCAGGACAGGCGAAGCCCGTTTATACCTTCCTCCGCACTGCCCTTCGACAGGCTTAGGGCGAACGTTGTGGAGGCTCAGGGCGAGCGTTTGTCAAATAAATGCCCAACAAAAAAACGGGGCCTTGGCGGCCCCGTTTCGTTTTGCTTTGAAAGACGCTTACTTCTTGGCTTCTTCGGGCTTGGCTTCTTCAGCCGGGGCAGGCGCGGCAGCCGGTTCAGCAGCCGGAGCCTGTTCAGCAGCAGGCGTGGCAGCCGGTTCAGAGGCCGGAGCCTGTTCAGCGGCCGGGGCGGCAGCCGGTTCAGCGGCGGGGGCCGGGGCGGCAGCGGGTTCAGGCGCCGGGGCGGCGGCAGGAGCCGGGGCGGGCGGCGGCGCGGGTTCTTCCTTCTTGCCGCAAGCGGTCAGGGCAACGGCGAGCAGGGCGGCAACGAGAATGGACTTGTTCATGGGTAGTATCCTTCTTGATTAAAAACGGAAGCAGGGGAAATTGTAAGATCAGAAACCTCCTGATCAGCGCGGGATTATAACAAAATCCTTGTCATCGGCTAGCGAATTGCTGCATTGCCACAGGGCTTGCCGATCATAGCCCCAGCGTCGTCGGACGGATGCTTTCGCCGCCCTCTGCCCAGATTTCCTCAAAACGCTGGAGATAGGGACGAATTTCCGCCGCCTCATCGAGCAGCAGTTTGCTGCGCGGCTGGTCGCGGTCAAAGCGGATCAGGGCGTGGCGGTCGTCGACAATGAACATGCTGTCGCGCAGGTGAGCAAGCTGCGGCGGGGTTTCCTGGGCGGCGGCGCGGTGGCTGTAGGTGCCCAGCAGCTTCATCAGTCCCGGTTCCCGCTGCGGCAGCGAGGCGGCATGGCGCACGGCAAGGCGCAGGGCCAGATCGTAGCCGCTGCGCAAAATGCGCTGCAAATGGTCGAGGCGATCCGGGCTGGCAAAGCCCGGCTTGCTCAGGTCTTCGTCATAAAAGCTGATTTTTCCCTGGGCTTCCGCCAGCAAGCGGTCAAACGCCGTCCGGTAATCGTTCCAGGTGGTGATGAGTTCGCGGGTCATGCGTCGTAGTTTAGCCGATTGATAAAATTCGCGCTTTTCGCCGGAGCGTATTGTGCCTATCGGGATTGTCGAATCACTGGACCATGAGGCAAGGGGAATCGTCCGTCAGGCGGGGAAAACGATCTTCGTCGCGGGCGCTTTGCCTGGCGAGACGGTCGAGTACGCCAGCTTTCGCAAGAAGCCGAATTACGAACTGGCCCATCTGGTCGCCGTGCGACAGCCTGCGGCGGCCCGTGTTCTTCCGCGTTGTCCGCACTTCGGCATCTGCGGCGGCTGCGCCATGCAGCATCTGGAAGTAACGGCACAGGTGGCGGTCAAGCAGCGGGTGCTTGAAGACAGCCTGTGGCACATTGGCCGGGTGCGCCCAGAACTGATTTTGCCGCCGATCCACGGCAACCCCTGGGGTTACCGCTGCCGCGCCCGTCTCGGCGTGCGCCGGGTCAAAGGCGGCATGTTGATCGGCTTCCATGAGTGGCAGAGCAGCTATATCGCCGACATCCGGCGCTGCGACATCCTGCCGCCGCAGGTTTCCGGCCTCTTGCTGCCGCTGCGCCAACTGTTCGCCGCCTTATCTGTCGCCGAACGCCTGCCGCAGCTTGAAATTGCCGTCGGCGACGCCTGCACGGCGCTGGTTTTGCGCATTCTCCAGCCCCTGACCCGGCAGGACGAGGATCTGCTGCGGCAATTCGCCGACCGCCACGGCGTCGTCTTCTATCTGCAAGCCAAGGGGCCGGATAGCGTCAGCCGCTTTCATCCGCTCGACGGGCCGCCCTTGCGCTATGCGCTGCCGGAGTTTGGCGTCGAATTGAGCTTTCAGCCAACCGACTTCACCCAGGTCAATCACGCCGTCAATCGCCTGCTCGTCCGCCGCGCCCTGCATCTGCTCGACCCCCAGCCGGGCGAGCGGATTGCCGACATGTTCTGCGGCCTCGGCAATTTCACCTTGCCCATCGCCCGTTCCTGCGCTGCGGTCGTCGGCGTCGACGGCAATGAAAATCTCCTCCGCCGGGGGCGGGAAGCGGCGCTAGCGCACGGGCTGGCACAAAACATCCAGTTTGCCGCCGCCAACCTGTTCACGGCCAGCGCCAACGCGCTCGCCGCCTTGGGGCGTTGCGACAAAATGCTGATCGACCCGCCGCGCGAAGGCGCCATCGAACTCGTCAAGGCGCTGGCTGCCGACGGGCCGCGACGCATCGTCTATGTTTCCTGCCACCCGGCGACGCTTGCCCGTGACGCCGGGGTGCTGGCCGCCGTCAAGGGCTACCGCCTGCGCGCCGCTGGCGTGGTTAACATGTTTCCGCACACGGCCCACGTCGAATCCGTTGCTGTGTTCGAACGCCCATGAAAAAAGGCGGCTGCCGCCGCCTTTTATTCAATGACTGGATACCGCTCAGTCACGCTCGCCGGTGAAGGCCATGATGAGATTGAGCAGACTGATGAAGATGTTGTAGATATCGAGATAGACCGCCAGTGTGGCGCTGACGTAATTGGTTTCGCCGCCGCGCACGATGCGGTTGATGTCGTACACCAGATAGGCCGAGAAAAGCAGCACGGCAACGGCTGAAATGGCCAGCGCCAGCGCCGGGATTTGCAGGAAGATGTTGGCGACGATAGCCAGCAACAGGACGATCAGGCCGACGAACAGGAACTTGCCCATGTTGCTGAAATCGCGCTTGCTGACGGTGGCGATCGTCGCCATGGTAAAGAACACCGCGCCGGTACCGCCCGCCGCCAGAACAATCATCCCGGCGCCATTGGCAAAGCCCAGCGCGACTTGCAGAATGCGCGACAGCATCAGCCCCATGAAGAAGGTGAAGCCGAGCAACAGGGCGACGCCCAGGCCGCTGTTCTTGTTGCGCTCGATGGCGTACATGAAACCCCAGGCGACGCCGAGAAAGAGCATGAAGGAAATGAACGGCCTCCCGGCAAAAAAGCTGAACTGCATCTGGATACCGACGATAGCGCCAATCACCGTCGGCACCATGCTCAAAGCCAGCAACAGATAGGTATTGCGCAGGACGCTGTTGCGGTTGGCGGTGGGGATGGCGTTATCGTAAGCCGAAGGCTGGAAGGGATTGTTCATAGGGCAAATCCTTGAAGGGGGTTGGCAACGGTCGTAAGACTAACGGAGAAGCGGCAAAGTTTCAATAAAATCCCGGAAAAACAGCCTCTTAATGCCGCCAGCCTTTGTGCTATCATCCGCGCCCTGCCGGGGCTGTGGCAGAGCGGTTGAATGCACCGGTCTTGAAAACCGGCGTGCCGAAAGGCATCGTGAGTTCGAATCTCACCGGCCCCGCCAAAAAACGCGGCGCTCAATCGCGCCGGATTGTGTCAGGCTGACAGCCGCAACTCCGGGTGCAGGCCAGCGCGCGCTGCCAGCGTCAGCAGCATGTCCAGGCTGAAATCCTCCACTTTGCCCTTGATGAGGCGAGAGACGCGCGGTTGGGTGATGCCCAGCTTGCGTGCGGCCTCGGCTTGCGTCCAGCCTTGCTCCTTGAGCCGCATGGCGGTCAGAATCATCACCTCGGCGCGCATTTTCATCACCTCCGCCTCGGCGGGGTCAAAGCCAAGATCAAGAAACACATTGCCGCTACTTTCGGTAATGCTGATGTCGTCGTTGTTCATTTTCGCACTCCAATCAGTTTTCGGTAACGATTCGCCGCCAGGTCGATGTCTTTCTTTGAAGTCTTCTGCGTTTTCTTCTGGAAAGCATGAAGCACATATACCGCTTCGGCGAACTTGGCGACGTAGATCACCCGGAACGCGCCGCTATCATCCTGGTGGCGAATTTCATACACTCCTGCGCCGATATCCGTCATCGGCTTGAAATCCTTCGGTTCGCCGCCGAACTGCACCGTCAGTAATTCGACGCCCAGGCCATGCCGGGCGTTGGCGGGCAATTCACGCAGGTCTTTCTGGCTGGAATCAACGAACCTGAGCGGCTTCATTGGCGGCAGCCTCGCGTCCGGCGGTTTTTTATCTGAAGGCTTCATGGGAACAATGATGCTCGCCTTGATGCTGTTATGCAAGTTTTTGTATAACGATCTGCGGCTGGTTCATCCTTGTGAGTGTCGGACTGGCCGTTCAATCGTGCCGGGCGCGCAGGGCGTCGGCCCAGCAGTTGGGGGTCTCGAAAAGGCGGATGCGTTCGAGCCGCAGGTGGTTGCCGTAGGTGTCGCGGTAGACGGCGTCGAGACGCTCGAAGGCGATGCGGGCGAGATTTTCGGCGGTCGGCACGCGGTCGAGGATGGCCGTCTTGTGGCCGGGCAGGCTGGCGAGGAAGTCGACGACGGCCCGGTCGCCGGCAAAAACGAGAAAGGCGTGATCCCAGGCATCGACCAGATGCGCCCGCGCCAGGGCTTTGACCTGGGAAAAATCCATGACCATGCCGTTGGCGGCGTCGCCCGCTTTGTCGATGATGTCGCCGGACAAGGTGATTTCGATGGCGTAGCGGTGGCCGTGCAGGTGGCGGCATTGGCTGCCGTGATCGGGGATGCGGTGCCCGGCGTCGAATTCGAGGCGGCGGGTGATTTGCATGGCAAAAAAGCTCAACAGGGCGGGCGCGGATTATACAATGGGCCATGCTGACGACTGACAACCATGACCGCGACAGCGCCGGGCTGCGCTATGTTTATCCCGTGGTGTCGCGCCGCGCGGGCGGGGTGTCGGTTGGCGTCAATCTCAATGTCAATAACGCCTGCAACTGGGCCTGTGTCTATTGTCAGGTCGCCAATTTGCGGCGCGGCGGGCCGCCGCCGGTCGATCTGGCGCTGCTGGAGCGGGAATTGACTGGGTTTCTCAAGGCGGCGATTGAGGGCGATTTTCTTGTTCGCTACGCGCCGCCGGAAGCGCGGCGTTTGATGGACGTGGCTTTTTCCGGCAATGGCGAGCCGACCAGCGCCGCCGAATTTGCCGCAGCCGTCGATGGCGTTGGCCGGGTGCTTGAATCTCTGGGGCTGCGCGGCCAGTTGCCGCTGCGCCTGATTACCAATGGCAGCCTGCTCCACCGGCCCAAGGTTCAGGCGGGCATCCGCCGTCTGGGCGAATGGGGCGGCGAGGTCTGGTTCAAGCTCGATCGGGCGCAAGCGGCGGCGTTGGCTGAAATCAACGGGACGCCGCTGACGCCGAAAAAAGCAGCGGCCAATCTGGCGCGTTGCGCCGCGCTGGCGCCAACCTGGGTGCAGACCTGCTGGTTCGCCGTCGATGGCAAAGCGCCGGACAGGGCGGCGCGTGAGGCTTATTGCGCCCTCTTGAGGCCACTGGCCGGACGACTGGCCGGTATTCACCTCTACGGTCTGGCGCGGCCCTCGTTGCAGCCCGCCGCGGTTCGTCTGGCGGCGCTGCCGGCTGAGGCGCTGGCTGCTTTTGCCGCCGAAATCCATGAAAAAACGGGCATCAAGGTCTGTGTTTCTCCCTGATGCCCGCGGCAGACGGCCGTCATGGCTCAGGCAGCCTTCTTGGCGTGGCTCCTGGCTGATTTCTTCAGCGACTTGAACAGTTCCGGCTCCTGCGACTTGAGATATTCGATGACTTCCCAGTCTTCACGTTTGATGGTTTTGACATCAATCTGCTCAATATGAACCAGGCGCAGCAGTTCGCGCACGGGCTGCGGCATGTTGCGGCCGCTTTCATAACGGGAGCCGCCGCTTTGCGTGACGCCCAGCGTCGACCAGAATTGCTGCTGGTTGAGGCCGAGCTTGCGGCGAATCTCGCGGGCGTCTATTCTGTCAATCGCTTTCACAGTCGTCATGGCATCTTCCTTTCATGGTTTAATGGCATCGGGGTAGGGTATTTTCATACTCACTATGACTAAAGTCATAGTGAGTATAGGCGAGCTTATGATGTTGTGCAAGCACATCTGGCATGTTTGTTATTTTTATCTGATGCTGGATTGATGCAGCCCGCCTGGCCCTGTCTGCGGCGCTATTTGCGAAAGCGCCGGGATGCTCTAAGATCGGCCCGATCAGGGGTGGTCATTGCGGCAGCCCCTTGATGGGCCGGGATGCTCATCAATACGATGCGTACAGGCTGGATGAATAACGAGGCGGGGCATGAAGGTTCGGGAAATTTTTGAGGCCAAGGCGGCGGCGCTCCATACCGCGACGCCGCAACAGCCGCTGACGCGGGCGATTGACGAGATGGCGGAATTCGATGTCGGTTCGCTGGTCGTCATGGCGGATGGGCGGATGGTCGGGATGCTGACCTTCCGCGAAATCCTGAAAGCCTTGCGGGCGCATGGCTCGCACATTGACGGCATGACTGTCGGCGAGGTGATGATTGACGACCCGGTGACGGTTTTCCCGGAAATGGAAATCAATGAACTGCGGCAGTTGATGATCGAGAAGCGTTCGCGCTATGTGCCGGTGCTCGAAGGCGAGCAACTGCTGGGCGTGATTTCCTTCCTCGACGTCGCCAAGGCCGTGCTTGAGGAGCAGGGGCTGGAGAACCGGATGCTCAAGCGTTACATCAAGAACTGGCCAGAGGACAAAGCTACGTTAGACTAGCCGTCCCGGTTCACTTTTTTGGCACTCATGTCCGGCAACACCTTCGGCACCCTGTTTACCGTGACCTCTTTTGGCGAGTCGCATGGCCCGGCGATCGGTTGCGTCGTCGACGGCTGCCCGCCGGGGCTGGCCCTTGAAGCAGCCGACATCCAGGCCGAACTCGACCGGCGCAAACCCGGCACCTCGCGGCATGTGACGCAGCGGCGCGAGCCGGATACGGTGGAAATTCTTTCCGGCGTTTTTCAAGGGCGGACAACCGGCACGCCGATTGCCCTCCTGATCCGCAACCAGGACCAGCGCAGCCAGGATTACGGCAAGATTGCCGAAACTTTCCGGCCTGGTCATGCCGATTACGTTTACACCCAGAAATACGGCTTCCGCGACTATCGCGGCGGCGGCCGCGCCTCGGCCCGCGAAACCGCCGTCCGCGTGGCGGCAGGGGCAATCGCCAAAAAATGGCTGAATGAACGTTACGGCGTTGAAATTCGCGGCTGGATGAGCGCCCTGGGGCCGATCGACATTCCTTTCGTCGCGGCGGCGGACATCGACGGCAACCCTTTTTTCGCGCCCAATGCCGGGATCGTGCCGGAACTTGAAGCCTATATGGATCAGTTGCGCAAATCGCTCGATTCAATCGGCGCGCGCATTACCGTGACCGCCCGCGGCGTGCCGCCGGGCTGGGGCGAGCCGGTTTATGACCGGCTCGACGCCGACATCGCCTACGCCATGATGGGCATCAATGCCGTCAAGGGCGTTGAAATCGGCGCCGGTTTCGCCGCCGTCACCCAGCGCGGCAGCGAACACGGCGACGAAATGACGCCGCAAGGCTTTCTCAGCAACAACGCCGGCGGCGTCCTCGGCGGCATCTCGACCGGCCAGGAAATCGTCGTCAAAATTGCCGTCAAGCCGACGCCGTCGATTGCCCAGGCGCGGCGCACGGTCGATGTCAGGGGGCAGGCGGTCGAAGTGGCGACCGGGGGCCGTCACGACCCCTGCGTCGGCATCCGGGCGACGCCGATTGCCGAAGCCATGCTGGCGCTGGTGTTGATGGATCACGCCCTGCGCCAGCGCGCCCAATGCGGCGATGTCGTCTGCGCCACGCCGCGCCTGCCGGGTAGTAGCGCGTAAAATTTTCAGTTTTTCCGCGCTCAGGGCGGAATTTTTATTAAAAAGAGGGGAGTAGCCATGCAAGTCGATCACCACGATCTTTACCAGGAGTTTCCCGAAATGCGGGACGCCATCGATGCCCTGAAAGCGGGCAACGCGCTGTTTGCCCGCCTGTTCTTCAGCTACAACCGCCTGACCGGCAAGGTCGAAGACCTCGAAGAACACGACATGCCGATTGCCGATTTCACGCTCGAAGACATGAAGAAACAGCGGCTCAAACTCAAGGACGAGCTGTATCACATCCTGCTCGCCTACCGCGCCGGGCAGCAATCGGCGCGCTGAATGGCGCCGATGGATCAACCCATCCGCCTGGTCTGCGCGACGCGCCAGCCCCAAGAAAATTTCGCCAGCACGGCCCTTGGCCGTTCGCTGATCTGCTACCCCGGTGAATTCTGGCCGCAGTTGCGGCTTTATTGCGATAACCAGCGCGGCCTGTCCAAAGTCTACAACGAAGCCTTGCGCGAGGCGGCAGACGACCCGGCGATTCTCGTCTTTCTCCACGACGATCTTTATCTCTGCGATTTTTTCTGGATGGCGCGTCTGCGCAAAGGACTGCAACAGTTCGACATCATCGGCCTCGCCGGCAACACGCGCCGCCAGCCGGGGCAGCCGTCGTGGGCGTACACAGCGGTGACGCCAGATTATCAGTGGGATGAAGCCCGCTATCTCAGCGGCGTCGTTGGCGGCGGCAATGGATTTCCCAACGGGCGCATTTCTTTTTTCGGCCCATCCATGCAGGCCTGCAAACTGCTGGACGGCCTCTTTCTCGCCGCCGACAGCCAGACGCTGAACCAGGCGGGCGTCCGCTTTGACGAACAGTTCGCCTTTCATTTCTACGACCTCGATTTCTGCCGTCAGGCCGAATTGAAGGGTCTGGTCATGGGCACCTGGCCGATCAGCGTCATGCACGAAAGCGGCGGCGGGTTCACGTCAGTGGCATGGCGTGAGAGCTACAGCAAATACCTGGCCAAGTATGGCGAAACGGAGCGCAGCCCCCCGCCTGCGCCGCCGACCGTTGTCGGCGTGCTGGTGCTGGACGCCGACGGCAGCATGGAGAAGATCCAACAAACCCTGTCGGCGCTGACCGTCAGCCCCTATCGCGGCTTGCCGGTCATCGCGCTGACGACCTTTCCCGGCCAATTACCAGAGTGGAACGAGCATCTGCGCTATGTCTCAACCAGCAAGGCCGACTATGCGGCAGGCGTCGAACAACTACGCACCCTGCCGGATTTCGACTGGGCGCTGATTCTCGAAGCCGGGCAAACGCCTGGTCAAACATGATGCGAGGCCGGGCCAACCCATGAGTCCCATCACTCACTTCCTCGTCGGCTGGGTCGGCGGTGAAAGGTTTGTGCCTTCCTTGCGCGACAAGGGCTTGATCGCGCTGGCGGGCGTTTTGCCCGATGTGGACGGGTTGGGCATCGTGGTCGACTTTACGACCCGGCGGCTGGGGTGGGCGCCGACCGATTTTTATCAGACGTATCACCACATGCTGGCGCATGGGCTGCCGGCGGCGCTGCTCATCGCCGTTGCCGCGGCTGCCTTCGCCCGCTGCAAACTGGCCGTGCTGCTGCTGGCTTTCGCCGCCGTGCATCTGCACCTGCTGTGCGACATCGCCGGTTCGCGCGGCACGACGGCGGCGGATGTTTGGCCGATCTATTACCTTGCGCCGTTTTCGCTGACGCCGGAAATTCTGTGGTCGGGCCAATGGCCGCTGGTCGGATGGCAGAACACGCTGATAACCGTTGTCTTGCTGCTGACCGTTTTGCGGGTTTCGGCCCGGCGCGGCTACTCGCCGCTGGGCCTGTTCAGCGCCAGAGGCGATGCGGCGCTGGCCGCAGTGATGCGCCGCTGGTTTGGGCCTTGGCGGTCGCAGCCATGACATGTTTTGATTGAATCCCTGACCGCAAGTCAGGGGATGCAGGCTTTCCCTCATTATTTACCCGGCAACTCAATCTTGAACCCACCGTTCGGGCTGAGCTTGTCGAAGCCCGTTCTCCGCACCGCCCTTCGACAGGCTCAGGGCGAACGGTAGTTGGCTCAAAAGTTCAATATTCAATTGCCGGGTGAATAGTCGATAATGCGGCGACGTTTCGAGGGCAAGGTTGTCATGGCTGCAACGCATTCTCCGGCAAGCGTAAAAACGTACTATGACCATCTGGCGGTCGACTACGACAATCATCGTTTCGGCAACAGTTATGGTCGTTTCATCGACCATCAGGAGCGCCGTCTGCTGGAGCGCTGGCTGACCGGCGTCGAGCGGGAACGCACGCTTGATCTGGCCTGTGGTACGGGACGCTTGCTCGCCTATGCTGGACAAGGCTGTGATCTGAGCGCGGCGATGCTGGCTCAAGCCGTAAACAAAGCGCCCCAGGCTTTGCTGTGGCAAAGTGACGGATGCGCTTTGCCGTTGGCGGATGGCGCTTTGCAGGCCGCGTTCTCCTTTCACCTCATCATGCACCTGCCGCCAGAAACCCTATCGCTCATCGGGCGCGAGGTCTGGCGTGTGCTCGAACCCGGCGGAATGTGGATTGTCGATTTTCCGTCGGCGCGACGGCGCAGTTTCGGCCAGCGCAGCGATACGCCCGGATGGCATGGCAACAGCGCTTACTCCTGCGCAACGCTGCGGCATTGCCTGCCGCCCTTTGAATTAACCAGGCGCGGCGGTTTTCTGTTTCTGCCCATTCATCGTATACCGCAGCGAATACGGCCTTGGCTACACGCGGTTGACGCCTTGTGCTGCTGTCTGGCGCCATCGTGGGCGTCTTACATGGCGGTCTGCCTGCGTAAGCCCGTTATCTGCTGATGATTGCCATGAGAGCGCTATTGCGCGCTTGTATTCCGCCGCCGTTGCGTTTGCGCATACATCTTGTACGTCGCTGGTTCACGGACTGGCGTCATGGATTGCTGCCGCTGCTGATCCTACCTACAGCGCGGCAAACTTGCTGGCCGCCGCAACTCACCTTGGAACAGGCCATTCTGCCGGGCGCTTCCGTTACCGCGAAACGGCACAACCTGCGCCTTGCCGCTACAGTGCTCAACAATCGGGAAATTTCCCCCGGCGGCATTTTGTCGCTGGCGCGCCTGCTGGGCGAACCCAGCGCCAAGCGCGGCTACCGGCATGGCCGCGTGTTGATCGGCGGCAGCATCACTCAAGGAGAAGGCGGCGGCCTGTGCCAGCTCTCCGGCCTGTTGTATCAGTTGGCGTTGCAAGCCGGGCTGGGCATTGTTGAGCGCCATGCCCATAGCCACGACATTTACACCGAGGACACCCGTTTTTGCCCGCTGGGCAGCGATGCGACCCTGGTCTATGGCTACAAGGATTTGCGCTTGCACAATACCCTGCCTGTTCCCGTGGCGTTTCGCATTGAACTCACCGACGATGCGCTGACGGTGGCCTTGTGCGCGCCACAGCCGATTGCGCCGCATCAGGTCGAGTTTCTGCGCTGCGGCGAATTTCCCGATAGCCGCATGGTCAGCACGCGGGTTGACGGCAATGAAGTGTGCATGAATCGCTACCGTATTTCATTGCCTGCTACGGGATGAATTCCGCCTTGCGTCCGCTACAAGTCACGAGCTGGCGCAGAACCGGGCGATCCGGCCTCCGGTAGAATGGCTGGATGCAAGTTTTCCCCTATTGGCGTCTCTCCGGCTATTACTTTTTCTACTTCGCCTTCATCGGCGCGTTTTCGCCTTATTTCGGGCTGTATCTCGAATCGCTGCATTTTTCGGCCTGGGAGATTGGCCTTTTGATGTCGCAGATGCAGTTGATGCGTCTGTTCGGCCCCAATCTCTGGGGTTGGCTGGCCGATCGTTACGGGCGGCGGGTGCCGATTATCCGGCTCTCCAGCCTGCTCGCCATTGCCGGGTTTTCGGCTTTTTTCTGGGTTGACCGCTTGCCCGCCATGCTGCTGGCGATGGCGTTGATGGCGTTTTTCTGGAGCGCCGCGCTGCCGCTGGTCGAAACCTTGACCTTTGACCATCTCGGCGCGGCCAAGAGCCGTTATAGCCGGGTTCGGGTCTGGGGGTCGGTCGGTTTTATCGTCACCGTCATGGGCACTGGCGCTTTGCTCGACCGGGTAGCTTTGCCGGGCCTGCTCTGGGTGTGCTGGGGCATTTTGCTCGCTATCTTGTGCGGGGCCGCTGTTTTGCCGGAAACGCGGGCGGCGCGTCCGGTGGCGACGGAAGCCGCGCCGCCGCTATGGCCCATCCTGCGTCAGCCGCATGTGGCGGCGCTGATGGCGGCCTGCTTTGCCATGTCGGTGGCGCATGGGCCGTTTTATGTTTTTTATTCCATTCATCTGGCGGCCCATGCTTACAGCAAAACCGAGGTCGGCTTGTTGTGGTCGATTGGCGTGCTCGCCGAAATCGCGGTCTTTCTCGGCATGTCCCGGCTGGCCCGGCGCTTTTCGCCGCGCCGTATTCTGCTTGCCTGCTTCGCTGCCGCCGCTCTGCGTTTTTTCCTGATGGGTTGGGGCGTCGCCTCGGTGGGCCTGATGGTTTTCGTGCAACTGTTGCACGGGCTGACCTTTGGCGCTTGCCATGCCTCGGCCATCGCCGCCGTCCATGCCTGGTTTCCGGGGCGGGCGCAGGGACGCGGGCAGGCGCTTTATTCAAGCCTGACCTTCGGCGCGGGCGGCCTTCTCGGCGCCTTGATCGGCGGTAAAACCTGGGATCCCTGGGGGGCCGGGTGGACTTTTTCGCTGGCCGCCTTGTTCGGTCTGCTCGGCCTGCTGCTGGTCTGGCGCTGGGTTTCAGAGGACTGAGGACAGATGACAGAGGACGGATTCGTGTTCAGTTATCTGTCTTCTGTTAGAGCGGTTTTGATTCAAGTGCATACATACCCCTATACCGTTCGGGCTGAGCCTGTCGAAGCCCGGTTCAAGCCTCCGTATCCTCTCTCCGCACCGTCCTTCGACAAGCTCAGGACGAACGGAAGTGTAAGAACTTGAACAGAAAATGCTCTAATTGGCGCTGGCTCCCGCCAGCGGAAATTTACTGACAACTGCGCACTGACCACCCCTCTGTCCTCTGTCCTCTGGTCAGCGGCTGACGCGGATCAGATCGTCGACGAGTTGAATCGTGCCGCCGGAAATATCGTCCGCTGCTTGCCAACTGTAGCGTCCGATGCGGACTTCGACGCCGTAATGGATGGCGCCGCCGACCTCGATTTTGCCTTGGCCCGACTGTTCCCGCTGGTCGCGCAGGGTTTGCAGTTCGGCGTTCAGCGCGCCGGTGGTCGCCAGGAGTTGCTGGCGGGTCGCTTCGACCTTTTCCAACATGCCGCCCGCGCCTTTTTGCGGGTTTTGCTTGAAGTAGGCGAGGAGCTTGAGGACGTTGTCGACTTCCTCCATTTTCTTTTTGAGTTGCTGTTCCTCTGTCGCGATCTGGTTTTCCAGATAGGGATCGACGCCGACCAGCAGTTCGGTCTTGACGCCCGTCACATTGCCCAGGGAACCGGCGCTGATGAGCGTCGTCGCTTGCGTTTTGCCGCCGATGATCTGGCCGTTCTTGCTGCCCCGTTTGCCGATGATGATTTCGTCGCGGGCCGTCAGTTCGCACTGGTGGACGCCGCGCTCGACGAGGATCGACTGGCCGGCCTCGACCCGCGCGTTTTCCATGAACAGGGCCTGGACATGACCGGCGCAAATCAGGGTGGCGGTCGATTCCGGCAGCGCCGCGTGGGTTTCCTGATGGCCGATGACGCCGCCGCGCACGGCGATGTTGCCGCCGGCGGTGATGTGGGCCGATTCGACCGCGCCATTGACGATCACGTCGCCGCTGACCTTGATCCGCAGCCCGGCCTTGACATCGCCCGTGACGCGGAGCGCGCCGTCAAATTCGATGCTGCCGGTGCCGTAGTCGACATCCTTGACCTCGATGAGCGGATTGACCATGACGCCGTCGGGCAGGAGCACCGGCTGGCCGCCGGAAGTCGCCCGCAGCAGGTCGGGGTCGTTGCCGTCCGGGGCGGCGCCCTGCAAGCCGGGGCGAAACGGGATGTCGGCCAGGGGTTTCGGCGCTACCGCGGAGCCGGTCAGGTTGGTTCCCGCCTGGCCCGGCACGGGCGGGTGGCGGCGCATCAGCGGGTTGCCGACATCGACCAGCAGCAGGTAGGAAAAATCGGCGTAATGCTTGCGGCCCAGTTCGTCTTCGTTGGCGCTGTCGTGGCGCTGGTCGAACAGATTTTCAAAGCGCGTCGGCCTGCCTTCGACGACCGGCTCGCCACGGGCGATGACCTGGCCCAGACAGGAGCCGTCGGCCAGCGCCGCGGCGATGGCGTCAGGCCGAATGCCGTAGACGACGCCGCGCTGCTGCAAGGCTTCGGCGATGTCGGCGCGGTCAACGGCCTTGCCGCCGCGCGGCGGCGTCAGCGTCAGGCGCGCCGTCATCATGTCGGGATCGACGGTCAGCGAAAATTCGCCGTCCCGGCTCCTGCCCAGCACGCCAACGACGATGCCGCTGGCCGGGTGGCAACGGGCGACAAAGGCGCTGAGGGCTGGCTCGTCAATCTCGAAGCCGCTCCAGCCCCGCTCGGCGAGAGCCTGCTCGATGATGTCGATTTCCGGGGGCGGGCCGCCCGTCGCCGGGTCAAAAACGGCGCGGATTTCGCCCGTGGCCGGGTCGAGAGAAAGCGTCAGGGCGGGCGGGCTGGTCTGTTCCATTGTTTTGCCGTTCGTGAGGGGTCAATCCTATGCGATAATTTTCTGCTTCACCGCTTTTTTGCCGCAAATTATTTGAAGCGACTCATGGCCCAGACACTTTACGACAAACTTTGGCAAAACCACGTCGTCCATCAGGAACCCGACGGCACGGCGCTGCTGTATATCGACCGCCATCTGGTGCACGAAGTGACCAGTCCGCAGGCTTTCGAGGGGCTGAAACTGGCGGGCCGCAAACCGTGGCGGGTCAGTTCCATCGTCGCCACGGTCGACCACAACACGCCGACCGACCACTGGGACGAGGGCATTCAGGACCCCGTCTCGCGCCAGCAGGTCGAGACGCTTGACGCCAACATCCAGAGCGTCGGCGCGCTGGCTTATTTTCCCTTCAAAGACCCGCGTCAGGGCATCGTCCACGTCATCGGCCCGGAAAATGGCGCGACGCTGCCGGGCATGGCCGTCGTCAGCGGCGATTCGCACACCTCGACGCACGGCGCTTTCGGCTGTCTGGCGCTCGGCATCGGCACCTCGGAAGTCGAACACGTGCTGGCGACACAGTGCCTGTTGCAGAAAAAATCGAAAACCATGCTGATTCACGTCGACGGCAAGCTCGGCCAAGGCGTCACGGCCAAGGACGTGGCGCTGGCGATCATCGGCGTCATCGGCACGGCGGGCGGCACGGGTTACGCCATCGAGTTCGGCGGCAGCGCCATCCGCGGCCTGTCGATGGAAGGGCGGATGACCCTGTGCAACATGGCGATCGAGGGCGGGGCGCGGATGGGCTTCGTCGCCGTCGACGAGACGACCATCAACTACCTCAAGGGCCGTCCCTTCTCGCCAACGGGCGACACCTGGGACAAGGCCGCCGCTTACTGGCGGACGCTCCATTCCGACGCCGGAGCGGCGTTTGACCGGGTGGTCAATCTGCCCGCCGCAAGCATCCGCCCGCAAGTGACCTGGGGCACCTCGCCGGAAATGGTGGCGGCGATTGACGGCGCAGTGCCCGACCCGGCCAAGGAGAGCGATCCGGTCAAGCGCGAGGGCATGGAGCGGGCGCTGCACTACATGGGGCTGAACCCCAACACGCCGCTGCAAAAAATCGCCATCGACAAGGTTTTCATCGGCTCCTGCACCAATTCGCGCATCGAGGATCTGCGCCAGGCGGCGGCGGTCTTGCAGGGCCGCCATATCGCCGCCAACATCAAGCTGGCGCTGGCCGTGCCGGGTTCCGGGCTGGTCAAGCACCAGGCCGAGGCCGAGGGGCTGGACAAGATTTTTCGCGCCGCCGGTTTTGAGTGGCGCGAGCCGGGCTGTTCGATGTGTCTGGCGATGAACGCCGACCGTCTGGAACCGGGCGAGCGTTGTGCCTCGACCTCGAACCGCAATTTTGAAGGACGCCAGGGCGCGGGCGGGCGGACGCATCTGCTCAGTCCGGCGATGGCGGCGGCGGCGGCGATTGCCGGGCGCTTCGCCGATGTGCGCGAGATTTTGTAAGGAGAATCGGCAATGAGCAAATATCTGTGGATCGTGTTGCTGGCGCTGGGCCTCGCCGCTTGCAGCAATACGGTGGAGGGCGTCAAGAAGGACGCCGAAATCGGCGTTGAAAAAACCGGCGAAGTCATCAGACAAGGCGGCCAGGCGGTTGGCGAAGCCCTGAAAAAGAGCGGCGAGGCCGTTCAGGACGCGGTGGAATAATGGATAAGTTTGTTCGTCTCGAAGGACTGGTCGCGCCGCTCGACCGCAACAATGTCGATACCGACGCCATCATCCCCAAGCAGTTCCTGAAGTCGATCAAGCGTTCCGGCTTCGGCCCCAACGCCTTTGACGAATGGCGCTACATGGATGTCGGCCAGCCCGGTCAGGATTGTTCGCAGCGCCCGAAAAACCCTCATTTCGTCCTCAACCAGCCGCGCTATCAGGGCGCGGAAATTCTCCTGACGCGGGCCAATTTCGGTTGCGGCAGTTCCCGCGAACACGCCCCGTGGGCGCTGCTCGATTTCGGTTTCAAAGCGATTCTCGCCGAATCCTTCGCCGACATTTTCTTCAACAACTGCTTCAAAAACGGCGTCCTGCCCATCGTCCTGCCCGCTGGCGAAATCGCCGCGCTGTTGCAACAGGTCGAGGCAACGCCCGGCTACAAACTGACGGTCGACCTGCCCGCCCAAGCGGTGATTCGCCCCGACGGCCACGGCATCCCGTTCGAGATCGACGCCTTCCGCAAGGAGTGTTTGTTGAACGGTTGGGACGACATCGGTTTGACGCTGCGCCATGCCGACAAGATCAGGGCGTTTGAGGAAAAACGGCGGGTTGAACAGCCTTGGTTGTTTGCGGGCTAGAGCTGATTCTCATCAAACGACATCATTATCTGGAGTCATGATGGCAAAGTTTCTGAACACGAGCGCGACAAACTATTTTCTCGAAGAACTTATCAAGAGCGCCAAGGATCGACTTGTTCTTATCAGTCCTTTTCTTCGCCTCAATGACAGAATTAAAGAACTTCTTGAGGACAAGAATCGCCTCAAGATTGATGTCCGCATTGTTTATGGCAAAAGCGAGCTACAGCCCGGAGAAATCAACTGGCTGAGAGAGCTTACCTTTCTCCGTACAAGTTTCTGTAAGAATCTCCATGCCAAGTGTTATTTGAACGAGGAGTTTTGCATCATCACAAGCCTGAACCTTTATGAGTTTAGCCAGGTAAACAACAATGAAATGGGGGTTCTCATTCGCCGTTCGGAAGACCCTGACCTCTACAGGGAAACCTACGAGGAAGCACAACGCATTATTCGTGTCAGTGATGAAATCCGAATTTCCGTAGAAACAATCGAGAAAGAAGCGGAGTCCTCTGCTGAGGGAGAGGAATCAACATCAGACAAATTGACAACATCAAAGTTGGCCCAGAAGGTAGGGGTCAAAACCAATGAATTGATCGAACGCTTGGTTAAACTTGGTTATCTTGAAGTAAGGGATGGAAAAAACTATATCACTGCCAAAGGAAAGGAAGTTGGCGGTGAATTTCGCATGAGTCCGAAATTCGGCCCATATTTTTTGTGGCCTGAGAATTTTCGACTGTGAGAATGTTGTGCGTTGAGTGACCTCCGAACCTCTCCAATCCGTCACCAACGCACACGCCTGCTTAACCCAGGGCCGTAGGCTGGGATGGAACAACGTGGAATCCCAGCATTGGCCGCTGCAAGCTGGGATTTCGTTTCACTCCATCCCAGCCTACGCCCGCTACGCCAACATGCCTTGGCTAACTTAGGAGATATTGAATGAAAATCTGCGTTCTACCCGGCGATGGCATCGGCCCGGAAATCATGGCCGAGGCGGTGCGTGTCTTGCAGGCGCTGGGTCGCCCGTTTGAAATGGAGGAAGCCCTGATCGGCGGCGGCGCGTTTGACGCCACCGGCGATCCCTTCCCGGAAGCGACCCGGCAATTGACCCGTGAAGCCGATGCCGTGCTGCTCGGCGCGGTCGGTGGGCCGCAGTGGGATGCGCTGCCGCGCGAAAAACGCCCGGAGCGCGGGCTGCTCGGCATCCGCAAAGACCTCAGCCTGTTCGCCAACCTGCGCCCGGCGATTCTTTACCCGGAACTGGCCGACGCCTCGACCCTGAAGGCGGAAGTCGTTGCCGGGCTGGACATCCTGATCGTCCGCGAACTGACCGGCGACATCTATTTCGGCCAGCCGCGCGGCGTGCGCGAGGAAAACGGCGAGCGGGTCGGCTTCAATACGATGGTCTACAGCGAGTCGGAAATCCGCCGCATCGGCCATGTCGCCTTCCGGGCGGCGCAAAAGCGGGGCAAGCGGCTGTGTTCGGTGGACAAGATGAATGTCCTCGAATGCACCCAGTTGTGGCGCGATGTGATGACGGAAATGGCCCGCGACTACCCGGATGTCGAACTCAGTCACATGCTGGTCGATAACGCCGCCATGCAGCTTGTCAAAGCGCCCCGGCAGTTCGACGTGATGGTCACCGGCAACATGTTTGGCGATATTCTGTCCGACGAAGCCTCGATGTTGACCGGCTCGATCGGCATGTTGCCGTCGGCCTCGCTCGACGACAACAACAAGGGCATGTACGAGCCATCGCACGGTTCGGCCCCGGACATCGCTGGCAAGGGCGTCGCCAACCCGCTCGCCACCATCCTCTCGGCGGCGATGATGCTGCGCTACACCTTCAACCTCGAAGACGACGCGCAGCGCATCGAAAACGCTGTCAAAAAAGTACTGGCCCAGGGCTACCGCACCGGCGACATCTACGAGCGCGGGGCGAACAAGGTTGGCACCCAAGCCATGGGCGACGCGGTACTGGCGGCGATGGGGTGATCTGAGGACAGAGGACGGAAGACAGAGGACAGTTGTTTTTGCGCGCCGAAGGCGCGGAAACTACCCCCTCTCTCCCGCTTGCGGGAGAGAGGCCGGGAGAGAGGGTTTGGGGGGAGAGGGCGGCGGAAATTGAACTGATCCCTGATTCCTGTCATCTGATATCTGAAACGCGCGTTGAACAAGGCTTATATCTGGAGTTGTCAGCAATGAAGAAAGTTGGTCTGGTTGGTTGGCGTGGCATGGTCGGTTCCGTGCTGATGCAGCGGATGGTGGAAGAAGGCGATTTTGCCCATATCGAGCCGGTGTATTTTTCGACCTCCGCCGCCGGCGGCAAAGCGCCGGTGTTTGGCGGCAAGGAGGCAGCGCAGCCCCTGCTGGCGGCGGACAATATCGCGGCCCTGAAAGCCTGCGACATCATCATCACCTGCCAGGGCGGCGATTACAGCAAGGCGGTGTTCCCCAAACTGCGCGGCGAAGGCTGGGGCGGTCACTGGATCGACGCCGCCTCGGCGCTGCGCATGGCGGATGACGCGGTGATCGTTCTCGATCCGGTCAATCTGAAGGTCATCAAGGACGCGCTCGCCAACGGGGGCAACAACTGGATCGGCGGCAACTGCACCGTGTCGCTCATGCTCATGGGTCTGGGCGGCCTCTTTCAGAACGATCTTGTCGAATGGGCGACTTCGATGACCTATCAGGCCGCTTCCGGGGCCGGGGCGCAGAATATGCGCGAACTGATCGCCCAGATGGGCGTCATTCACGATGCCGTCAAGGACCTGCTGGCCGATCCGGCCTCGGCCATTCTCGACATCGACCGCCGGGTAGCCGCCGCCATTCGCTCCGAGGCGCTGCCGAAAAAGCATTTCCGCGATACGCCGCTGGCCGGTTCGCTGATTCCGTGGATCGACGTGCCGGTCGACGACGGCCAGTCGAAAGAAGAATGGAAGGGCGGCGCCGAATGCAACAAGATTCTCGGCAAACCCGCCTTCCGCAGTCCCGGCTCGATTCCTGTCGACGGCCTTTGCGTCCGCATCGGCGCCATGCGCTGCCACAGCCAGGCGCTGACCATCAAGCTCAGGAAAAACGCGCCGCTGGACGAGATCAGCGACATGCTGGCCGCAGCCAATCCCTGGGTCAAGGTCGTGCCGAACGAGCGCCAAGCCTCCGAACGCGAACTCACCCCCGCCGCCGTCACCGGCACGCTTGCCGTACCGGTTTGCCGTCTGCACAAAATGGCGATGGGGCCGGAGTATCTGGCCGCCTTCACCTGCGGCGACCAGCTTCTGTGGGGCGCTGCCGAACCGCTGCGGCGCATCTTGCGTATCCTTCTGGAAGCCTGATTGCCCTGCTGTCAATAACAAAACCGGGGTTTTTGCCCCGGTTTTTCATGTGCGGTGCGCACTCCTGCGGGTGGAAATCCTGCCATAAGTTGGTCACAACGAGTGAAGTGAAGCGCAACTGCGAGAGGGTGACTGATCGTGAGAAGGAGGCGTGATAACCAGAGGTGAGATAAATCAGCGCCTGGCGTCAGCGTCGCAGCTTTGCGCCTTGGCTCGAACTTTGTAGGCCCAACCACAATGCAGACCAAACGAGGCTGCTAGTCGGCGATGCGCTGTTGGTCGAGTGTCATACAGGACGCGCTTCTGCGAGTACCTTGTCGCGGAAGTTGTCGGGCAAGGCCTTGGAGGTGAGTACGTCTACCGACACGCCGAGCAATTTACCCAATTCATGGCGAATTGCGCCAATGTCGAATAGCGTTGTTTCCGGCGTGGGGTCGATCAGGAGATCAAGATCGCTTTCATCCGTATCCTGACCGTGTAGCACGGAGCCAAACACACGCGCATTCCGGGCGCGATGAGATTCGACGATGCGTCGAATGGCGCTGCGATTTGATGTCAAGGCTTCGGAGGGTTTCATGTGGCGATTCCTTTTGTCCTTGGGTTTCCAATCCAGGCGCTTTTTCGCAGGTTAGCATACATAGACCCGGCAGCTAAATATTGAACTTGAACCGTTGTCTCTCAATGACCGTTCGCTCTGAGCGAAGTCGAAGGGCGGTGGAGAACGGACCCTTCGGTAAAGCTCAGGACGGGCTTCGCCTGTCCTGAGGCTGTCGAAGGGACAGGCTCAGCCCGAACGGGGTGTTCAATATTGAGTTGCCGGGGCCATAGCTGTCGCATCCCGACGACAGGCGCGCTTCGAGGTCTTTGCTGGCGGTGATGTAAAATGGCCGCCCAGTTTCACCCCGAAGCCGAGCCGATGGATCTGATTGCCCGCGTTGCCCAGCATTTTGAAGACAGCGTCCAAACCAAGCTGCAAGCCGTCGAGCTTCTGGCGCCGCCGATTGCCGCCGCGATCGAGACGTTGACCGCCTGCCTCATCGGCGGCGGCAAGATTCTCGTCTGCGGCAATGGCGGCTCGGCGGCCGACGCCCAGCATTTCGCCGCCGAACTGATTGGCCGCTTCGAGGCCGAGCGGCAGGAACTGGCGGCCATTGCCCTGACCACCGATAGTTCGATTCTGACCGCCGTCGCCAACGATTATGCCTTCGAGCGGATTTTCGCGCGGCAGGTGCGCGGCCTCGGCCATGCTGGCGACGCTCTGGTGGCGATCTCGACCTCCGGCAACTCGGCCAACGTCATCGCGGCGATCGAGGCGGCGCATCAGCAGGAAATGTCCGTCATCGCCCTGACCGGCCGCGATGGCGGCAAAATCGGCGCCATGCTGGCCGACGACGACATTCACCTCTGCGTGCCCGCCGAGCGGACGGCGCGTATTCAGGAAACCCATCTTCTCATCCTCCATTGCCTCTGCGATGGCATTGACGCCCTTCTTCTCGGAGTCGACCCATGAACAAACTGCCTCTTGCCGCCCTTGCCCTGCTCGCTGTTCTGCCGATGCTCTCAGGTTGTTTCCCCGCCGTCGTCACCGGCGCCGCCGTCGGCGTCATGTCGGCCCACGACCGGCGCTCGCTCGGCACCCAGACCGACGATCAGACGATGGAAATCAAAGCCATCGGACGCCTGCCCGCGCCCTACCAGAACCAGTCCCACGTCAATATCACCGTCTATAACAAGCGCCTGCTGCTGACCGGCGAAGCGCCCAATGCCGAAGCCAAGGCGGCGGCCGAGGCGGAAATGCGCAAAATCGAGGGCGTCCGCGAGGTCTACAACGAACTCGGCGTCGGCCCTGTCTCGTCGCTCGGCAACCGCAGCAACGACAGCTACATCACCTCCAAGGTCAAGGGCCGTCTGGTCGACAGCAAGCAGATTTCGGCCAACCACGTCAAAGTCGTCACCGAGCGCGGCATCACTTTCTTGATGGGCATCGTCAATGAGCGCGAAGCCAGGGTGGCGGTCGAAGTCGCCCGCACCACATCGGGCGTGCTCAAGGTCGTCAATATTTTTGAAATCCTCGACGAAGCCGAAACGCGGCGCATCGACAGCCAGTTCTCCGGCCAGGCCAGTTCGACCGCCGCTCAGCCAGCGCCGGTCGAACAACGCTGACCCTTGCCATGACCGCCGCCGCGCCCGCCTTTGAAGCCAAAATCTGCCCGCCGGAGCAGTTTGCCGCCCGCGCCGCCGGGCTGGCCCGGCCCCTGGTCTTTACCAACGGCTGTTTCGACATCCTCCATCGCGGCCACGTCACCTATCTGGCAGAGGCTGCCGCCCTTGGCGCGGCGCTGGTGGTGGCGCTCAACAGCGACGCCTCGGTCAAGCGTCAGGGCAAGGGCGATGACCGCCCGGTCAATCCCCTGGCCGATCGTCTGGCCGTGATCGCGGCGCTCGGCGCTGTCGCGCTGGTCACCTGGTTTGACGAGGACACGCCATTACAGCGGATTGTCGATTGCCGCCCGGAGATTCTCGTCAAAGGCGGCGACTGGCCGGTCGAGCGCATCGTCGGCGCAACGGAAGTGCGCGGCTGGGGCGGCAGCGTGCACTCGATCCCCTTCATTCACCAGCAATCGACGACGGCGCTGCTGAGCAAAATCCGGCGGCTCTGACAGCGCCGGGATTAGAGCGGTGTGGACATCTGTTTCCGCGCCCATGCGCTTTACTCCCCTCGCCCGCTTGCGGGTGTACAGACCGGCCACATCGTTGACGGTTGTTCGGAGACATGGTGGACGGTTTTCAAAGGGATTTTCCCACAATGGCGACGCCCTGTTTCAAGTCGAT
>JAITMS010000009.1 GCA_031277255.1 Azonexus sp. | reverse complement strand
AACTCCCGCGCCCGCGACAGCATGGCGTAAGTCTTGCCCACCCCCGGCGCCGCGCCGAGAAACAAGGTCAAAAGCCCCGCCTTCTGGCGGCGCAGCTCCCCGACCAGGGCATCGGCTTTGGCGGTACGGTCATCGGTCATCGGGTCAAATTTTCCTTGAAATCATTGCTTTGGCCGTAGGCTGGGATGAAACGAAGTGGAATCCCGGCAACCCATACCCCCCTCACCCCATCGCATTCGATCCACCGTCAGCCCAATCCTCAGGATAAATCCCTTGCGCTACCCAGCGTGAAAACGTCGAATGCGGCCAATCCTTCACGCGCGTCACCAAGCCATGTTTCACCGGGTTGTAATGAATGTAATCAAGGTGCCGCGCATAATCCTCATCATCACGAACCAGATGTTCCCAGTAACGGCGTTGCCAGATACCCCGCTCACCTTTGCGCAAACGGCTTGCTGATCGGTGTTCATCCACATCGAGCGAGCGTGAAAAATGTGATTTTATCAGCCGCCAACGGGTGGAATAGCCATCATCACCCGGCGGCAGTTGCCAGATGCAATGCAGGTGATCCGGCAAAATCACGATGGCCTCCATGATGGTTGGATGAGTGGCAAATGTTTTTCGGAATGCTTCGCGCAGATTGTCAATCCTATCGACCAACAGGGCATTTTCACGACGATCAGCCAGATTGACCGTGAAGAAATATAGACCTCCGGCGGTTCGGTTACGGATATAGGTTCGCATCAATGTCACTGCGCTGAATGTTCGGGTGTTGAAAGCTGGGATTACGCTACGCTCCATCCCAGCCTACGGCGCTGCACAGGGGGATCGGCCCAATTGCCCGCTTTCTTGGCCGCTTCTGTGCCGGAGTTCATCGCCAGACCGGCAGCCGCCTGCCATAATAACGGTTTGGCGCTTTTTCGCCGCTCACTGTTCCGTCCTGCCGTGGCTACCCCGTTCGATCACCATCCCGTCGCCGTTTTTGATTCCGGTCTTGGCGGCTTGACGGTGTTGCGCGCCTTGCGCCAGCGTTTGCCGGGCGAAGATTTCTTTTATTTTGCCGACACCCGTTTCATGCCCTACGGCGACCGGGCCGAGAGCTTCATCCGCGAGCGCGGCGAATTGATCGCCGCCGGGCTGGCCCGGCGCGGGGCCAAGGCGCTGGTCATTGCCTGCAATACGCTGACGGCGGCGGCGGCGGAAGGCATCCGCGCCAGCAGCGCGTTGCCGGTGGTAGCCTTGGAGCCGGGCGTCAAACCGGCGGCAAGCCTGACCCGTTCCGGCGTCATCGGCGTGCTGGCGACGACGCGGACGCTGGCGAGCGAGCGTTTCCGGCGGCTGGTCGAAGACTACGCCAGCCGCTGCCGCGTCCTCGTCCAGCCCTGTCCGGGCCTGGCCGAAGCAATCGAACAGGAAGGCGCCGACAGCCCGGCGGTCGCCCGTCTGCTGGATAACTTCGTCACGCCGCTGGCCGCTGGCGGAGCCGATGTCGTGGTGCTCGGCTGCACCCATTACCCGTGGGCCTCGGCGGCCATCAGCCGCCGCCTGCCAGCGGCAACCGTATTGCTCGACACCGGCGAGGCAGTCGCCCGCCAGCTCGAAAAACGCCTCGCCAGCGCCAGCCTGCTCGGCGGCGGTCAAGGCCGCCTGACCATCAGCAGCAGCGGCAGCCCGGCAGCGGTGGCGGCAACCGTCGAGCGCCTGTGGGGTTCAGCCCTGCCGGTCGAGCCTTGGGAACCGGCGTGAATCCGGCCTCATTCCGTTTTCAGATCAAACGATTACTTTGTCGACTTCGCTTGCCGTACAAGCGTACTGTCTGCGCTTCGTCTTCGCGTACTCGCTTGATCTGAAAACGGAATCAGTCGAGACGAAAACGCACCGGCAGCAGGGTTTCCCTTGGCGCGTCCGCCGGTAGGGCGCGCAGCGCGCGGACGGCGCGGAGGGCGGCGGCGTCGAGTAGTGGGTGGCCGCTGCTCTGTTCGACCCGCGCCGCGCTGACGCTGCCGTCGGGAGTGAGCAGGAGGCGGACGAGAACCTCGCCCTCCAGGCCGAGGGCGATGGCTTCGGGTGGGTAAAACTCGCCGCGCTGTTCTTGTTCCTTGAACTGGCGGCGGATTTCCTGTTGCCAGTCGTGGCGGGCTTTCTCTGGTGGGCGTTTGGCGGGTTTGGCCGCTGCTGGCCGGGCGGGCGGGGCGCTGACGGCGGGTTCCGGTTCGGGCAGGGTCAGCGGTACGGTTGCCGGTGCGGGCGGCGCTTGCAGGCGCGCCAGCAAGGGTGGCGGGGGCGGCGCGGGGCGGGGCGGCGGCAACAGGTCGGGCAGGGCGAGGGCGAGGTGGGCGAGCAGGGAAAACAGCAGGGCCAGCGCCAGCCGGTCGGATGTCCGTGAGAAAATGCGGGCTGGCTTCAAGAAGGGATGCTCGATGGATGCACGGATAAAACGGTCGGCTGGCGGCGGGCTGGCCGCCATGATAATCGCCTTGGCCCCGCTTGTTCCAAACCTTGCCCTGGCCGATCCGGCTCTGCCCGATCCGCTGGTCTTTGCCAATACGCTGGAGCTTGGCGATCTCAAACGGGCCGAAAGCTGGCTCGATGCCGGGCTGCCGCCGGATTTCGCCGGCAGCCGGATCGGTTCCGGCCTGCTGATCGGGGCTTGGGAAGGCAATATCGAATTGATGCGCCTGTTCATTTCGCGCGGCGCTGACATCAACCAGACCAATGCTCACGGCGAAACGGCGCTGACGCTGGCGGCCTGGCGCGGCAAGCTGGCGGCGGCGCGCTGGCTGGTCGAGCGCGGCGCGCGGGTCAATGCTCCGGCCCGCCAGTGGTCGCCGCTGCATTACGCGGCGCTGGCCGGTCACGCCGATGTCGTCGACTATCTGATCGCCGAGGGCGCGGACATCAATGCCTTGAGCACCAATGGTTCGAGCGTGCTGATGATGGCGGTTTACGAAGGCCGTCAGGAACTGGCGCAGAAATTGATCGACCTCGGCGCTGACCGTCGGCCCAGGAACGATTGGGGCGACGGCGCGCTGGAATGGGCGATGCGCAACAACAATCTGGAACTTGCCCGGCGCTTGAGCGAAGCCGATGAATTTGCCGCCGCCGTTGCCGAGCCGCGCGAAAAATGGGGGACGCCGGGCGGCTCGGTCGCCGTCTCGGCGGCTTTGCAGGAATTGCTCGATATGCGTGAAGTCCTGCGCCAGCGCGGTATGGCGACCGAGGCCATCGACCAGCGCATCGCTCTGGAACGCACCCGCATCGTCCGCGCCCGCCTCGATCAGGGCGCGCCGCTGGAACGCGCGGCGACCCTGGAAATCACAGCCAGCCGCCAGCCGGGCAAAAAGCAGTCGATCCGCCTCATCAGCGATCCGGCCAAACTGCCGGTGAAGAAACCGGGCGTCAAAAACCAGCAGCCGTCTCGCCGCTGAACGGCGTCCGGTTGCCAAGGCCCGCTGGCTGATGCAGACTGCGCGGGCGATTACAAGGGAAGGGCGGGCATGTTTTACGTCGTCAGAGACAGCAGCGGGAAAATCTGCGAATTGCACCGGGAGCCACGGGAGAACGCCATCGAGCGCCTGCCAACGGATCATCCGGAGGTGCTGCAATTCATCCACGAACGCTGGCGGGAGAACGAACTCTCCCAGCTTGACCGCGAATTTGTGCGGGTCATTGAGGACACCATCGAACTCCTGATCGCCAAGGGGCTGATCCTGTTTACCGACCTGCCGCCGCCCGTGCAGGAAAAACTGCTGCGGCGCAAGGAAGTGCGCAAACAAACCCACTACAGCGGCTTTTTATCCGACACGCCGGGCGATGACATCGTTCCGATCTGAGTTTCGTTAGAGCGGTTTTGCTTCAAGTGCTTACGGTTTTCCCCTCGCCCGCTTGCGGGAGAGGGTGGCCGCAGGCCGGGAGAGGGCCAGCGGCGTATCCGCCGCCATCGCCAATCGGGACGCCGCCCCTCTCCCCCCGCCCCTCTCCCGCTGTACAGACCGGACACATCGTTGACACCTGTTCTGGGACATGGTGGACACTTATGGTAGGCATTTTGTTCGGAGAACGAGATGCCGTGGCAAGTGAGGTCTGTGATGGAGATGAGGAAAGAATTTGTACGTTTTGCTCTGCAAGCGGACGCCAAC
>JAITMS010000158.1 GCA_031277255.1 Azonexus sp. | reverse complement strand
CCTTGCGTGATTTCTTTGAGAGCCTGAATGCGCCGGGCTATCCCAAACGCATCGTCTCACGGCATGAAACGCTGGACAAAGGGCATGGGCGCAGCGAAACCCGGTGTTGTCTGGCCGTGGGTGAATTGGACTGGCTTGATCTCCTGGGACTCAAAACCCGCTGGCCGAAGCTGTCTTCAGTGGCCATGATCGAATCGACGCGAAGCATCGCGGGCCAAGTGGAAACCGAGAAACGTGACGTCATCAGTTCCTTGCCTGCCGACAGCCGACGCATTCTCCATGCCGTACGCACACACCGGGGGATCGAGAATGCCTTGCATTGGTGTCTGGATGTAACCTTCGGCGAGGATGCGAGTCCCATCCGCTTGCGGAACGCCGCGCTCAACTTCTCTTTCCTGCGCCGCCTAGCTATCAACCTCTTTCGCGCCGATACCTCCCGCGCCATCAGCCTCCCCAAAAAACGAAAGGCCGCCGCATGGAATCCAGACTATCTCGGTACCATCTTGAAATTGCGGGTGATTTGATGCTCTGGCCCTGACCTGGCCTCAAGTTTGAGCGCGAACCGCCCGGCGCGGCGATATAATTAAAAATTCCTCAACCCCCAGCGCGGAGACGCAAAAAATGGCCCTTAACGATGTTCCCTCCGGCATTGCCCTGCCGGACGATTTCAACGTCATCATCGAAATTTCCGCCCATTCGGAGCCGGTCAAGTACGAAGTCGATAAAGACAGCGGCGCGATTTTCGTCGATCGCTTCATGGGCACGTCGATGAATTATCCCTGCAATTACGGCTACATTCCCGATACCATCGCGGGCGATGGCGACCCGGTCGATGTTCTCGTCGTCGCCCCCTTTTCGCTGCCGCCGGGCGTCGTTGTCCGTTGCCGTCCGGTCGGTCTGTTGCAGATGACCGACGAAGGCGGCACCGACGCCAAGGTGCTGGCCGTGCCGGTGACCAAGCTGACGACCTTGTACCGGGATGTGAAATCGATCAAGGACATGCCCGAACTTTTATGTAACCAGATTGCCCACTTCTTCGAGCATTACAAGGATCTGGAACCCGGCAAATGGGTCCGAACCAGCGGCTGGAAAGGCGTCAAGGCGGCCCGTCAGGAGATCATGGAGGGCGTCAAGCGTTACGAAGAAGCCAAGGACAAGCCGAACTTCTGACCCATGCTGCGCCTTGCCGTCGCCCAGATCAACCCCGTTGCCGGTGACCTGGCGGGCAATGTCGGGCGCATCCTCGATAGCGCGGCAAAGGCCAGGGCGCGCGGCGCAACGGTCTTGCTGACGCCGGAAATGGCCTTGTCCGGCTACCCGCTGGGCGATTGGCTGGGGCGACCGGATTTTTACCGCGCCGCGCGTCAGGCGCTGGCCGATCTGGCCGCCCGCGTCGGCGACATGACCGTCATTGTCGGCCACCCGGCGGCAATCGATGGACGCTGCTACAACGCCGCCAGCGTCATCGAAAATGGCCGTTGCCTCGCCGTTCACTGTAAAAACCGGCTCGCTGACAGCCTGTTCGACGAATCCCGCTATTTTTCGGCGGATCGCCCGCCTGCCGTCGTCACCCTCAACGGCGTGCGCTGCGCCATCGGCATCGGTGGCGACCAGACCGGCGCGGACGCTGAATTGATCCTGGCGCTTGCCGCCTCGCCCTTCGTTCACGGTCAGGAGCGCCGTCAGCTTGCCGCCGCAGGCTTGCCGGTCATCGTCTGCAATCTGGTCGGCGGTCAGGACGAACGGGTGTTCGATGGCGCGTCGCTGGCCCTTGACGCCGGGGGCAATCAGCGGATGCGCCTGCCGTCGTTTGAGGCGGCGCTGGGCGTGGTCGATTTTGCCGATGGGCAACTCCATTCCGCCGACCTCGCCGAAGCATTGCCGCCGCTCGCCGCAATCTGGCAGGCGCTGGTTCTTGGTGTGCGCGACTATGTTGGCAAAAACGGCTTTCCCGGCGTCATCGTCGGCTTTTCCGGCGGCATGGATTCGGCGCTGGCGCTGGCCATTGCCGTCGATGCCCTGGGCGCTGGCAAAGTGCGGGCGGTGATGATGCCCTCGCCCTACACCGCCCAGATGAGTCTGGATGATGCCCGCGACATGGCGCGGCGGCTGGGTATACGTTATGACGAAATCGCCATCGAAGCCGCCATGCGGACCTATGACGCGCTGCTGACGCCGCTGTTTTCCGGTATGCCGCTTGATGCCACCGAAGAAAACATCCAGGCCCGGATTCGCGGCAATCTCCTGATGGCGCTCTCCAACAAAACCGGCGCGCTGGTGCTGACGACCGGCAATAAATCGGAAATCGCCACCGGCTACTGCACCCTGTACGGCGACATGGCGGGCGGTTTTGCCGTCTTGAAGGATGTCAGCAAGACGCTGGTTTATCGTCTGGCGCATTACCGCAACAGCCTGTCGCCGGTGATTCCCGAAAACATCATCACGCGAGCGCCTTCCGCCGAACTCAAACCCGGCCAGACCGATCAGGATTCGCTGCCGCCTTATGACGTGCTCGACGCCATCGTCGCCGCCTATGTCGAACAAAACCGGAGTCCGCAGGAGATCATCGCCGACGGCTTGCCCGAAGACGCCGTGCGCCGCGTCGTCAGCCTTTTGCGCCGCGCTGAATACAAGCGACGCCAGTCGCCGATCGGTATTGCCATCACGCCGCAGAGTTTTGGCGGCGATTGGCGTTATCCTGTCAGCAACCGCTACCGCGACGAATTTTAGAAAGCCGACCATGAAAAAAATTGAAGCCATCATCAAACCCTTCAAACTCGACGATGTCCGCGAAGGACTGTCGGATGTCGGCATCACCGGCCTGACGGTGACCGAGGTCAAGGGTTTCGGGCGGCAGAAAGGGCATACCGAGCTGTACCGGGGAACCGAATACATTGTCGACTTTCTGCCCAAGATCAAGGTCGAAATCGTGGTGAACGACGATCAGGTCGACACCAGTATCGAAGCCATCGTCAAAGCCGCTCATACCGGTAAAATCGGCGATGGCAAGATTTTTGTCATGCCGGTCGAGCAGGTCGTCCGCATTCGCACCGGCGAAACCAACGAAGCAGCCATTTGACGGTCAGAGGAGAGGGGCATGGAGCCAGTTGCCAGCATTGCCGCCTGGCGCGAGCAGTTGAAAAGCCTGCTCGGCGAACAGGCGCGTTATTACCCGAACCAGTTGGAAGCCGCTTTCCCGCGCATTCTCGGCGAGATCGTCAGCCTCTGGGGCAAGCCCGAACTCGATGGCTACTTCAGAGGTCTGACCCTGACCGACCGCTCCGGCCGTCACGGCTTTTCCGAAGCCGTGGCGACCGAACTCTTCCACCTTGCCGAAATCCACGCCCGCCTGACCCACAGCGACGGCGGCTGGTGGGTGGATCTGCCGTATTTCAAAGAGAAGCAGGCTGTTTCGTAGAAAACGGCGGGAATATTCCCTCTCCCCGAGAGGATAGGTGGCGGATACTGGGAGGCGTCCTCTTGGTCGTAATTTCGTCGCAATCCGTTGCCTTTCTCCCCCGCTCCCCCCTGTGCTAGTGTAATGCTGCATTCTTAATAAATCTTAACAAGTCATATCCGTTACAATGTTCTGTAGGTGGAGAACGGAGGGTGACATGCGGGTTGCGCCGAAGATTATCTTGACGGCTGACG
>JAITMS010000156.1 GCA_031277255.1 Azonexus sp. | reverse complement strand
CGTCAGCCGTCAAGATAATCTTCGGCGCAACCCGCATGTCACCCTCCGTTCTCCATCTACAGATCATTGTAACGGATATGACTTGTTAAGATTTATTAAGAATACATCATTACACTAGCGGGAGCCGCCCGGCAGCTTGACCAGGTCGGCCAGGCTTGGCGGGGCTGGTTTGGCCGGTGGCGTGTCGTCGATCAGTTTGATGATGGCCAGCGAGAGATTGTCGCCGCCGCCGCCAGCGCGCTGGCGGGCGGCTTCGATCAGGCGTTCGCAGGCCCGGCGGGCCGTGTTGCCAGCGATCAGGGCCGCCAGTTCGGCATCCTCGAAATAGGCCCAAAGGCCGTCCGAGCAGAGCAGGAAGGCGTCACCGGCGACCAGTTGATCGAGTTCGGCAATATCGAACAGCGGCGCATCCTGCCCGCCCAGCGAGGTCAGCAGCACGTTGCGATGGGGGTGCGTTGCCGCCTCCTCCGGCGTGATCCGGCCAATGGCGATCAGGTGCTCGACGTAGGAGTGGTCGACGGTGCGGCGCACCAGCCGGTCGCCGCGAAAATGGTAGAGACGGCTGTCGCCGCAGTGGCCCCAGGTCGCCTTGCCCGGCTGCAAGAGGAACATCACGGCGGTACTGTGCGGGTCCATCTCGTTGATGAAGCGCGACGCCTTGATCATGGTGTGCGCTTCGTTCATGCTGTTTTCCAGAAGGCGGCGCGGGCTTTCCTCGTTCGGCGCGAAGTTTTCCAGATTGTTCCTGGCCGTGTGGATCACCTGCTCGGCGGCCAGTGCGCCGCCGGTATGGCCGCCCATGCCGTCGGCGACAATCGCCAGCGCCACGCCGCGCCGACGCGGGTGCGGCAGAATCGCCACCCGATCCTGCTGTTCCTTGCGATCCCCCTGATGCTGCGCGGCGCAGGCATCGACTTTGAGCGCCATTTTTCCTCCTTTGATAGTGGGGAGATTACCACGAAGGCCAGCGCCGCCGTTGGCCGATATGAGCGCCATCCCGCCGTCGCCTCAGCGGCGACGCCAATCGGCGAGCCAGCCCAATCCCGCTTCGGTCGTCGCCAGCGGCCTGTACTCGCAGCCGATCCAGCCGCTAAAGCCAAGCCGGTCGAGCAATTCAAACAAATAGGGATAGTGGATTTCGCCGCTGCCCGGCTCGTGCCGCCCCGGATTGTCGGCAATCTGGATATGGGCGATGCGGGCGAAATGCGTTTCGATGGCGCGCGCCAGATCGCCCTGCATCACCTGCGCGTGATAGAGATCGAGTTGCAGGCCGACATTGTCGCGGCCAATGGCGTCGAGCAGGCGGACGGCGCGGTCGATGCCGTCGAGCCAGTAGCCGGGCATGTCGAGACGGCTGTTGATCGGCTCGATGGTCACGGTCGCGCCGATGGTCGCCAGACGGTCGGCGGCGTGGCGCAGATTGGCGATGTAAGCGGCGGCCAATTCATTTTCGGCAAGGCCCGCCGGGCGCAAACCGGCCATGCAATGCAGGCGGCGGCAGCCCAACGGGCGGGCGTATTCGAGCGCCTTGTCGACGCTGGCGGCAAATTCGCCGCGCCGCCCCGGCAGGCAGGCCAGACCGCGCTCGCCCGCCGCCCAATCGCCGCAAGGCAGATTGAACAGCGCCGTCTCGACGCCCGCCGCCCGCTGCCAGGCCGCCACCTCGGCCACCGGCCAGGCGTAGGGAAAGAGATATTCAACCCCGGTAAAACCGGCAGCGGCGGCGCGGGCGAAACGCTCAGGAAACGGCGCTTCGGTAAACAAAAAACTCAGATTGGCGGCAAATTTGAGCATGGCGGTGGCGGCGGAGAAAGGGGCAAAAAGTATAATCCGGCAGATCGCAACTCACCGGAGCAAGTACATGAGCGAATCGACACGCCGGGGCAATCGCCTCTCCAAAATCGTCACCCGCACCGGCGACGACGGCACGACCGGCCTCGGCGACGGCAGCCGCGCCGCCAAGGACAGTCTGCGGATCGACGCCATCGGCGAAGTTGATGAACTCAACTCCCTCCTTGGCGTGCTGCTCGCCGAAGACCTGCCGGAAAGCGTGCGCGCCGCCCTGCACGACATCCAGCACGATCTCTTTGATCTCGGCGGCGAACTCTGCCTGCCCGGCGTCGCCGTCATCCAGGACACCCAGGTGGCGCGGCTCGAACAACAGGTCGAACAGTTCAACGCCGTCCTGCCCATGCTCAAGGAATTCATCCTGCCCGGCGGTTCGCGCCAGGCGGCGCTCGCCCATCTGGCCCGCGCCGTCTGCCGCCGCGCCGAACGCGCCGTGGTTCGCCTGCACCACGCCGAAGCACTGGCCGACCCGGCCCGCCGCTACCTCAACCGCCTCTCCGACCTGCTCTTTGTTTTGGGCCGCGACCTCAACCGCGTCGCCAACCGGAGCGACGTGCTGTGGCAAAAAGGAAAAAATGCGTGAGCGCCTGCGTCGTCGGCCACATCACCGTCAGGGACGCCGAAAAATGGGCGCAATACCGCGCCCAGGTTCCGGCAACGCTGGCCCCGTGGAACGCCGAACTGCTCTTTCGCGGCCAACTGACGGCGGCGCTTGATGGTGGACACCGGCACACCGACCTCGTCATCATCCGCTTCCCCGACCGGGCGGCGGTCGACGCCTGGTACGCCTCACCCGCCTACCAGGCGCTGATTCCCCTGCGCAACGAGGCCGCTGATATGGATCTGCTGGTTTTTACCGACTGAGGCCAGCCGGTCTGGCGGAATGCGTCCCGCCCCCTCTCCAGGCTCAGGAAAAGCCCCTCAATACCGCTTAGAGCGCAATGTCGCTACCTTAATCCATTGTCATAGCGAGTTGTTGAAGCTGAGAGTCGATTATTTGTAGGCGTAATTCTGTCCGAGGTTTGGTCATGATGGGATGGGGTTTGGGTC
>JAITMS010000155.1 GCA_031277255.1 Azonexus sp. | reverse complement strand
CGTCAGCCGTCAAGATAATCTTCGGCGCAACCCGCATGTCACCCTCCGTTCTCCATCTACAGATCATTGTAACGGATATGACTTGTTAAGATTTATTAAGAATACATCATTACACTAGCTCGCCTGGTCGTCGAGATAGCGTTCGGCGTCGAGCGCCGCCATGCAGCCGGTGGCGGCCGAGGTGCAGGCCTGGCGGTAGATGTGGTCTTGTACGTCACCGGCGGCGAAAACGCCGGGGATGCTGGTTTGCGTGGCGTTGCCCTGACGCCCGCCCTGGGTGACCAGATAGCCGTTTTCCATTGTCAGTTGGTCGGCGAAAATGGCGGTGTTCGGTTTGTGGCCGATGGCGATGAAAACGCCATGCACATCAATCTGCCGCGTGCCGCCATCGACCGTGCTTTTGACCCGCAGGCCGGTGACGCCGGAAGCGTCGCCGAGAATTTCGTCGAGCGTGTGCTTGGTGAGGAGGGTGATTTTGCCCGCCCTGGCTTTTTCAAACAGTTTGTCGTGCATGATTTTTTCGCCGCGGAATTGGTCGCGGCGATGGATCAGGGTGACGTGGCTGGCGATATTGGCGAGATAAAGCGCCTCCTCGATGGCCGTGTTGCCACCGCCGACGACGGCGACTGGCTTGTTGCGGTAAAAGAAGCCGTCGCAGGTGGCGCAGGCGGAAACGCCCCGACCGGCGAAGGTTTCTTCCGACGGCAGGCCGAGATACTGGGCTGAGGCGCCGGTGGCGATGATGAGCGCGTCACAGGTGTAAGCGCCTTCATCGCCGATCAGGGTGAAGGGTTTTTCGCTCAGGCGGGCGGTGTGAATCTGGTCGAAGATGATTTCCGTCTCGAAGCGCCGGGCGTGGGCTTCAAAGCGGGCCATCAGTTCCGGCCCCTGGACGCCTTCGGCGTCGGCGGGCCAGTTGTCGACTTCGGTCGTCGTCATCAACTGGCCGCCCTGGGCGATGCCGGTGATGAGCAGGGGCTTCAGGTTGGCGCGGGCGGCATAGACGGCGGCAGTGTAGCCGGCGGGACCGGAGCCGAGGATGATGAGCGGGCGGTGGCGGGTCGATACGGACATGACAATCCTCTGGATGGGGCGGAGGCAAAATTATAGCCTTGCGGGAGTCAGGGATCGGGTATCAGGGATCAGTCCAATTTCCGCAGCTTCGCTGGGCAAAAATCTCTGATTCCCGATCCCTGTCGTCCGACATGCGAAAATGGTTTATAATTGAAGCGTAACGCTATGAGCGGAAAAGATTTATGGCGATGAATCAATACGGCTTGAGCCTCGTCGTGCTGCGTAATGTGCCGCTGTTTTCCGGTTTGAGCGAAGCCGAACTGGAGAAACTGTCCAAGGTCTGCGGTCGCCGCCGGGTCGAGCGCGGCGCTTTTGTCGTGCGGGCTTCGGAAGCGACGGACGCTCTGTACATTCTGCTGACGGGCCGGGCCAAGGTGACCAATGCCGATGAAGAAGGCCGCGAGATCATTCTCGCCTGGCTCGGCCCCGGCGAATCCTTTGGCGAAATGGGCATGATCGACGGCAGTCCGCGTTCGGCCAGCGTTGTCGCCGTTGAGCCGTGCGAACTGCTGGTGCTGGGCCGGGATGGCTTTCAGCGTTGTTTGCAGGATAACTTCCCGGTTGCCCAGAGGCTGATGCAGGTGCTCGTCAGCCGCCTGCGCGAGGCCGACCGCAAGATCGAAAGCCTGGCCCTGCTCGATGTTTATGGCCGCGTCGCCCGTTTGCTGCTCGATATGTCGGTGGTTGAAGATGGCCGCCGCGTCGTCAAAAGGAAAATTTCCAAGCAGGACATGGCGCGCATGATCGGCGCTTCGCGCGAGATGGTCAGCAAGGTCATGCGCGACCTCGAATTGAGCGGCTATATCGCCACCGGCGGCGATCAGGTGGTGATTCTCGGTTCATGAAAAGAGCGGTCGCAACACCTCTTGACCGGGGAACGAGTCCGTTGCCGGACAAAATCGGCGTCCTGCTCCAGGAGTCGCGCTGGCTCGGCGTCGGCGCGGTCGCCCTGTTCCTCATTCTGGCCCTGTCGGGTTTTGATCGCAGCGATCCGGGCTGGTCGCATGACATCGCAACCCACACGCTGCACAATCCGGCGGGCCGGGTTGGCGCCTGGGTGGCCGATTTGATGCTTTACGTTTTTGGCCTTTCCGCTTGGTGGTGGGTGGTCTTGCTCGGCATGTCGGTGTGGTGGGGCGTCCGCCGCCTGAAAGCGGATGAAGACGAAGACCGCCGCCCGCTGGTGATCGCCCTCGTCGGTTTCAGCGTTTTGCTGGCCGCCAGTTCGGCTATCGAAGCCCTGCGCTTTTACACCCTGCGGGCGGAATTGCCGCTGGCGCCGGGCGGCGTCCTGGGGCTTGAAATCAGCCGCCTGCTCAGTCAGCAACTGGGTTACACCGGGGCGACGCTGTTTTTGCTGTTGGCGATTGCCGCGGGCTGGAGCGTTTTTTCCGGCATGTCGTGGCTGTGGGCCTGCGAGCGCCTCGGCCATCTGCTCGAAGCCCTGGCCGGGCTGGTCATGGGCCGTATCGAAGCCTGGCGCGACCGGCGCATCGGCCGCGAAACGGCGCAGCGGCGCCAGGTGGTGGTCGAAGAAGAAAAGCGCCGCGGCGAACTGCACGAGCCGATCCTGATTGAAACGCCGCGCCGGACCGAAGTGCCGGTCTCGAAAAAGGCGGAAAAGCGCGTCGAGCGCGAAAAACAGGCGCTGCTTTTCCCGGAGGCGGTGGTCGGCGGCACGCTGCCGCCGCTGCATCTGCTCGACCCGGCGCCGCCAGCGACTGAAACGGTGAGCGCCGAAACGCTGGAATTCACCTCGCGCCAGATCGAGCGCAAACTCGCCGATTTCGGCGTGCAGGTCAAAGTGCTGGCGGCGATGCCGGGGCCGGTCGTCACCCGTTACGAAATCGAACCGGCGCTTGGCGTCAAGGGCGCGCAGGTGGTCAATCTCGCCCGCGATCTGGCCCGCGCCCTAGCCTTGATGTCGATCCGCGTGGTCGAGACGGTGCCGGGCAAATCGTGCATGGCGCTGGAATTGCCCAATGCCCGGCGGCAGGTGGTCAAGCTCTCGGAAATCATTTCGAGCAAGCCCTACAACGACATGAGCAGTCCGCTCACCGTTTGTCTCGGCAAGGACATCAGCGGCCTGCCGGTGGTTGCCGATCTCGCCAAAACGCCGCATCTGCTGGTCGCCGGGACGACCGGCTCCGGCAAATCGGTCGGCATCAACGCCATGATTCTGTCGATGCTCTACAAATCCGAGCCGGAGCAGGTGCGCCTCATCATGGTCGACCCGAAGATGCTCGAACTGTCGGTTTACGAGGGGATTCCGCATCTTCTCGCGCCTGTCGTCACCGACATGAAGCAAGCGGCCAACGCCCTGCACTGGTGCGTGACCGAGATGGAAAAGCGTTACAAACTGATGTCGGCGATGGGCGTGCGCAACATCGCCGGGCTGAACGGCAAGATCAGGGAAGCCGAGAAAAAGGGCGAACCCCTCGCCAACCCGCTGAGCCTGACGCCGGAAACGCCGGAACCCCTGAAAACCATGCCCTACATCGTCGTCATCATCGACGAACTGGCCGATCTGATGATGGTGGTCGGCAAAAAGGTCGAAGAACAAATCGCCCGTCTGGCGCAAAAAGCCCGCGCTTCCGGCATCCATCTGGTGCTGGCGACGCAGCGGCCCAGCGTCGACGTGATTACCGGCCTGATTAAAGCCAACATCCCGACCCGCCTTTCCTTTCAGGTGTCGAGCAAGATCGACTCGCGCACCATCCTCGACCAGATGGGCGCCGAAGCCCTGCTCGGCCAGGGTGACATGCTTTACCTCGCCCCCGGCACCGGCTATCCGGTGCGGGTGCATGGCGCTTTCGTCACCGACGACGAGGTGCATCGCGTCGTCGAATACCTCAAAACCACCGGCGCGCCGGAATACGTCGCCGATGTTCTGAGCGGCAGCAGCGACGACGATGACGACGGCGCAGGCGGCAGCGACGACAGCGGCGACGCCGAGAACGACCCGCTCTACGATCAGGCCGTCGAGGTCGTCATCAAAAACCGCCGCGCCTCGATTTCGCTCGTCCAGCGCCATCTGCGCATCGGCTACAACCGCTCGGCGCGGCTGATCGAGGCAATGGAAAAAGCCGGGCTGGTCTCGGCCATGGACAACCGGGGCGGACGCGAAGTGCTGGCGAGAAAGGAAGCCGAATGACATCGCCGTGGAAACTCGGCGCGCTCGCCGTGTTCGCAGTCTTGCCGCTTTTGGCCAACGCTGGGGCGATCGACCGCCTGCATCGTTTTCTCGCCAGCGCCCACACCCTGCAAGCCGAGTTTGCCCAGACCGTCATTGCCAAAGATCGGTCGCAGCAATCATCCGGCGCGGTCAGCATCGCCCGGCCCGGTAAACTGCGCTGGCAAATCGAGCAGCCCTATCCGCAGTTGATTATCAGCAACGGCGAAAAAATCTGGATCTACGACAGCGAATTGCAGCAAGTCACCGTCCGCCAGGCCAGCCAGGCCATCGGCGCTTCACCTGCCGCCCTGCTGGCGGGCAGCAACGACCTGGAAGCGAATTTCACCCTCAGCGAAGCCGGTGAAAGCGGTGGCCTGCTCTGGGTCAAGGCTGTGCCCAAAACTGACGACAGCGGCTTCGAGGCGGTGCGCCTCGGTTTTGCCGGAGACGACCTGGCGGCAATGGAATTGCAGGACAGCTTCGGGCAAACGACGCGCATTCACTTCTCCCGCCTTAAACGCAACCCAAGCCTGCCACCCGGCCTGTTCCAATTCACACCGCCAGCGGGGGTGGATGTGGTCGGGGAATAGCAGGCGGATCCCGCCGGAAATTTTTTCATCACGGCTAACCCGTTTTACCGCCGACTGACGTTCAAGCAGAGGTAATTCCCTTTTTTTGTCCGTCAGGAGACTTCCATGAAACCCGCTTTTACCGTTACCCTCGCCGCCGCTCTGCGTTGTGGCGGTCTGGCCTGCGGCCTGCTGCTGGCTGCCTGCACGACCCAGACCGATCAAGCTGCTCAGTCCGGCAATTCCGCTGGCAAACCGCCTGACCAGACTACGGTTGCTGTTGCGCCGGAGCCAGCGCCGCCGCCGCTAATCGTCAGTTCTCCGGCGCGGATGAAACAAGCCGAGGCAGCGAAACCTGCCGAAGCCCCTCCGGCGGCTGAACCGGCGCGGGCTGACGCGCTCGCGCGCGGGGCGACGCGTATGGAGTACGAGCGCGTTGCACCCGCGCCTGCCGCCGCTTATGCCCCGAACGGCTGGTTCCAGCCCTTGCCGGGAAACACCGAAAAGTACCAGAGCTATGGCGACAATCCGGTCAAACTCACCAGCGCCGAGGCGTTGTCCACCATCAGCCTCGACGTCGATACCGGCAGCTACAGCAATGTCCGC
>JAITMS010000108.1 GCA_031277255.1 Azonexus sp. | reverse complement strand
TTGTTGTCCGGGTGACGATTTTGTTTTTTTCATGGAAATTCTCCTTTTGTAGTAGATGATGAGAAGAGAATGCAAACCTCACAGGCGTCCGGCGCGGGCGAGGCGGGCAATGAGGAGCGGGTGGCCGATCCAGCGCAGCAGGTCGTCGAAGGCGGGCATCGGATCTCCGGCTTCGAATTGAGGGGAAGCGGGCGAATAGGCGGCGTTGAGTCCGTCGGCCTGCCGGTTGGGCCCGGTCGAGAAAACGACGGCGATGACACGGGAATCCGCCGTGCTGATCAGGTTGCCGTCGTGATCCTTGATCTGGATGAGGCCGCCGGGCAGGGTGGAAAGCGAGATTGTTTCATCGGTGAAATTCTTGTCCGGCCGGTAGCGCCAATGCCCTGTCCACGGCTGGCTTGCGCCGGTGCGCGGGTTGCCCCAGGGGTCGTGGGCGGGCAGCCCGAGCGTGCGCCAGGGTAGATAGCCGGGCGTGCTCAACGTGCAGGGCGGGCTTTGTTCCAGCCCGTAGGCGGGGCTTGCGGGGTTGGCCTCGATGCTCGGGCACGGCAGGCGACCATGAATCAGAGCGAAACCGATGAGCGCCTCGATGATGTTGTCGAGCATGTCTTCGGCGGCGTGGCGTTGGCTGGCTTCGGCGCGCATGGCGAGCGGCGTGACGAGAAGGCTGGCGATCAAACCGAGCACGGTCAGCACGACGGCCATTTCGATCAGGGTGAAGCCGCATTTGCCGGTTTTCATGCTTATGGAATGCATCGGATCAGGTCCTCGCTGGCGGGCTGGTGAGGGTCGGCGATGGCGTAGTGGCGGTAACCGGCGTAGTCGCCCGTGCCGCTGACAAAGCTCACATGATTCATTCCTTCGAGATACTGGCCGGAGTCTGCGCGTTCGGTTCCGGCGCTCCGCCGTTGAGGCTTGTTGCCCCGTAGCCGCTCGCCGCCGAACAACACGAGGGCGCGGCAGGTCTCGGTTGCGGAAACCGGCGTGGAGAGCGCCGAATCGGTCAATGTCGCCGTCAGGCAGGCGCTGTCGTCCATGCAGGCGACGAAGCGTAACTGGTCGCGCCAGTTGTCGTAAACGGCGGCCTCTTCAACGCCCAGCGTGGCGCCGTCAGGCAGGCGCCCATGCGCACGGTTGCCGATAATCGTTTCGGCCTGGGCGGCGAGGAATGCTGTGCCGCCATCCGGGATGGGATCGGACAGGCGCGATTGCAGCGCCGTGGACGCGGCATTGAGAAGACCATCGATCATGCCGGGAAAGTCGGATCGTCTGCGCAGGGTGTTGAACAACTCATCGACGGTGATCCAGGCGGCGATATCGTTGATGCTCGCCTCCGGCTCTCCATGGACGATATCGATGTTGCCGGTAATGTCGGCGTCGTATGGGCGGTCGAGATAGACGGGCAGGTCGTCGGAGGCACTCGTGCTTCCTGGGCATCGTTGTGCTCCAGTGGGCCGGATCTGACCGGGTAGTGCGGCGCCGGGCGCCAGAATCACGGCGATGACATCGTGTTCTGTTCCGCTGATCGCGCGCCCGGATGGGGAGACGATTCTGAATTGCCCGGGGCTGTCCCAGTTGAGCGCGAGCGGCTTGGGATTGTGCTTGACGCTGCCTGCGACGGCGTACCACAGGCATTGCCCGTGGTGGTCGCGTAATACCGGCAGTCCCAGGGTGCGGTGTGGAAAGCGGCCAAAGGCCCCGTGGTCGCGGGCGTTGCAGGCTCCAAGGGATACCGAGCCGCTGTTGGTTTTGTCGGGGCAGGGCAGGTAGCCGATGCCCTGGCCGTCGTGTTGCAACTCCGGATAGCTGAAGGCATAGCCGATGAGCGCCTCCCTAGCCTGAGCGAGCGCGGCAATGCTGCGTCCGCCGGTTCGATGCCCGGCCGCAAGGTGCCCGGAAGTCACCAGCGCAGCGGACGCCATGAGCAACAGCAAAAGCACGGCAGGAAGCAACGCACCGCCGTGCTGTCGTCCGAAAAGCGGCATGGTGGGTGCGCGGCGTGGCGTCATGGCTCGGAGTTCCTGCCCTGGGGCGGCCAGCTTTGGCCCGGCAACAAGGTTTGCCGACGCCCGGAAACCGTCGTGACCGGGATGCCCTCGCCGATGCGGATGGCCGGTTCGGTGGCAGGATCGGCCTGAACACCGTCGAACCACAGGGCGACGATGCGGCCGTCGCGCCACAGGAGACCGTCGAAGCGGCGCTTGGGAGGTGGCGGCGCTACCGCTTGGGGAGGCGGGATGTTTGGCGCGGCGGGCTTTGTTTCCAGTGCGCGCCGTTCGCTGGCAGAAAAGAAAACGCGCCCGTCGAATGCAGTGGATGCTTGCCGGGATTGGGAGGAAGGCGGTTGCGTGGGTTCCGAGGCAAATGCCTGGAATGCTGCAAGCGCGAATGAAAACAGGAGTAGATGGCGCCCGTTCATTACATGTTTCCCGAAGAGGCCGCAAGAGAGATCCAGTCGAATTCGCAGCGCGCGCGTAGCGTGACAGGCGCGGCATCGGCTTCCCGCCGCAGGGAACAGCCCGTGGAGATGGCGTGCGCCGGAGAGCTTGTAACGATGGCATCGAGCGCAAGCAACGCTTCTTCGTGCAATAGCCCGGCTTCGATGTGCACGCGCTGGAGGGTGACGACAGGCAGGTTTTCGGGCGTTGAAAACGCAGATTGCCCGGGTTGGGCGGTCAGGACGGGTTCAACGATATGGGGGTGCGCAGAAAGTTGGCCGGTGATCTGTTCTGTTTTTTCAGGAGGGCTGTTTTCCAATACGGCTTTTACGAGGTCGAAACGTTTTGCGCGC
>JAITMS010000063.1 GCA_031277255.1 Azonexus sp. | reverse complement strand
ACGTATGGATTAAATGCTTTATGCATCATAAATGCAAACTGCATTTATGATATTCAAATATTTTGTTTTTATGACAGATCAGTAGCTATTTTTAACCATTTGTGACATTTGCCCTATTTTTATCAAATTTTGCTGGCGACACCAAGCATCATAGATTAAGGTTGAGTTAGATACATGATGGGTTATCTTGACGCTGTGGTGGCTGTCTGGATGACCCTCTGACTTGGGAGCCAGCCATGATGAATAATCGCTTCAAGACAAATGTCATAAAACTCGCCCTCTGCCTGGCTTATCCGGCCCTCAATTATCCGGCGCTGGCGCAGGATGCCTGGCCCGCCATACCCGCCGCGCTTTCGCCAGCAGTGACGCCCAATATCATGCTGCTGGTCGATACATCGGGGAGTATGTTGCAGGACGACCATAACCAGTTTTTCGACATTCCCGCCGGTGGCGGTTACGATAGCGCAACGAGGTGCCAGTTCTATTATGCGGATCAGGGTTATGATGTAAACATCTATGGCTGGGACTATACGTGGGGCCAGTGCATCCCGCTCGACTATACCAACTGGCGGACGCGTATCGACGTTCATCCGGATACCAAGATGGTCATCGCCAAGAACGTCATGATCAATTTGATCGACAACAACCGGAATCTGCGCTTCGGCCTGTTTTCTTTTCAGGATCAGAAGCTGAGTCTTGGCGGCGATGAACGCGCACAGGCAGGGATTCTGCGTCGGCCCATTGGCAGCGTCGCCGCCAAGGCTGACCGGGATGCTTTGGTTGACGCCATCAATGGGCTGTATGGACGCACCGCCACGCCGCTTGGCGAGGCCCTGCTTGAAGTAACCCGTTACTACGCGGGAGAGACCTCCTTGTATGGCTTGCTCCCGAACGCGGGGGATCGCTATACCAGCCCCATGCAATATCGCTGTCAGAGAAATTTCACCATCGTCATTACCGATGGCGACGCCACCAATGACGAAAACCTGCCCGGCACGGGCGTCAAGGGCACGAATACTGACGCCAATCCGGTGATTCCCGCCCTCTCCTATGTTGCGCGCGACAGCAGCGGGGCGGCGGTACAGAAAAGTTTCTCGGTTTGTTCGGCAGCCAGTACCCAGAGCGACGATACTTACAATGTCACCTGTCCGGCGACCTACGATTCGGACGGCGTAACGGCGCGTGTTTTCAAGCCGGGCGCGAGTGGAGACACCGAGAATCGCCCCGGCGCCCTGCGCGATGTCGCCATGTACGCCAATCGCGCCGACCTGCACGTCGGCGGTACGGATCTGGACGGCAAGAGCTTTGACGATCCGAAATTCGCCCTGCAGAACATGGTGACGTTCACCGTCGGCTTCGCGGTGGACAACGCTGTGCTGCCTTCAGCGGCCAAGGTGGGCGGCGGCAAATACTACAATGCCAACAATGAAGTGGAATTGACGGCGGCGCTGAACGATGCCGTCGCCTCGATCGGCAACGTCGTCTCCAATGCTTCCGGCGGCCCGGCGGCCAATGGCGCGACCTTGAGCACGGCGGACAAAATGTTCCTGCCGGTTTTCCACCCCACCGGCTGGTATGGCGAATTGCGCTGCTTCAAACTCGATGCCCAAGGCAATGCCACCGGCGCCTGCGCGCCCAATGCGGGCGCGGTTTTCCCCGCTCCCGCCGAGCGCAACATCGTGACCGCCAATGTGGTGGCGGGGGTGACGAACCCATTTGCTTTCACTGCGGACAACGTCAATAAAATGACGACCGAGCAGAAAAACGCTCTGGGCCCCAACACCCCGGAACAGAAAGAAGTCATCAACTTCATTCGCGGCGAGGAGGGTATCGACGGTTTTCGAACTCGCCCCGACGGTCTGCTCGGCGACATCGTTGACGGCAAGCCGCTGACCATTGGCGTGCCGGGAGGACAGACGACCGACAATGCCTACGCTGACTTCACGACGGCCCACCACACGCGCGGCATGGTGTTCATCGGGGCCAACGACGGCATGTTGCATGGCTTTACCACCAGTAACATGACGGAAATTTTCGGCTTCGTGCCATCTCCCGTTTATCCCAAGTTGAAGACGCTGACCGCGATCAATTATGGCGGCCCGGTGACGCCTCACGTCTATCACGTCAATGGCGCCTTGCGGCAACAGGATCTCAAACTGAGCGGCGGCTGGATGACCCTTCTGGTCGGCGGGCTGGCGCAAGGCGGGCAAGGCTGGTTCGCCCTCAACGCCACCAACCCGACCACGCTCGCTGACCCGGACACGGCCGTCAAGTGGGAATTCACCGACAAGAGCGACCCCGACCTCGGCTACACCTTCGGCATCCCGGTCATTTACAACGTCCGCACCTCGACGACCGATGCCGTGCCGGTGGTACTGTTGCCCAACGGTTATAAAAACAATTACGACGATGGCGCGGTCGGCGCCAACCCGGCGGTACTGTTCATCGTTGATGCCGACGACGGCAAGGTGGTGAAAAAGATTGCCACACTTTCAGACCAGGGCTTGTCATCGCCAGCGGGCGTCGATTTTCCCGCCGACGGCGTACTTGATTATGTCTATGCCGGTGATCGCTCGGGCAAGCTGTGGCGCTTTGATCTGACCTCGCCGATCAACGCCACCTTGCCCGATCCCCACCTGGTTTTTGACGCCGGGCCAGGGCATCCGATCATCCAGCGGCCCGTCATTCAGGTGGTCAAGGACAAGGATGGCAAGTTCCTCGGCAATCTGGTCATCTTTGGCACCGGCAGCCTGCTCGAAGGCTCTGATCGCCTCGATAACACGACCCAGACGATGTACGGCGTGCTTGACCGGATGGGCAACGGCACGGTTGACCGGAACGATCTGGCCGAACGGCGGGTTGAAGAAGCCGTTGTCGCCAGCGGCGACCAAGTCGCCGGAACCTATCGCCGGATTTACGCTGTCGATACCAGTACGCCGTTCGACCTGAGCAATCCGAACAATGCCAAACGCGGCTGGTTCCTTGACCTGCCCGCGCTCTCCGAGCGTCTGGCGGCAACGCCTTACCTACTCAGTGACCGCGTCCTGTTCGGCACCGGCATCCCCAACAGCGCGGAAGTGTGCAACACCGGCTCCGGCTGGTTGATGGCGGTCAACCCGCTGACCGGCTTGGTCATCCAGGGGCCGCGCGGCGGCGACTTCGATTTTTACGACGTGAAGATGGATGGCCGCTCGACCGATGCTGACAAAGTCCAGTTCCCCACCGGCAAATCCTTTGTCAGCGGCGTCAAGCTGGACGGCATTCCGACCGAGTTGCTCGTCGTCGTCCAGTCCATGGAATATGCCACCTTCGCCTCGGACAACCCCTTCGCGCTGGCCGCCGCCAATATGGCCCTTCAGGATTCCAACGCTTCCGGCGTCTTTGATGGCACCTCCGTCGGCAAGGGGCAGGGCGCGCATACCCAGCAATGCCTGATCGGCAGCGACGATTGCGTCAAATTCACCGCGCCCAAGGCGGGCGGCGGCGTCCGGGTCGAAACCACCATCTGGCGGGAGATCAGATAGCCGCCGGGCGGTTTGGCCCGCCTTCGTTATCATGGTCAGCGCGGCAATCCGGCAAGACAGAAACGGGATCGCCGCGCCTTGGATGAGTAACCGTTAGCGATGGTTTTTCTTCCGCCCGTCGAATTGTGCTGTTGTCATGGCGCGTCTTTGGCTAGAGTGACCCCAAGCGCATCATGGGCTGTTGTCTCAGCCCGGATGCTGGTTGGGATCCGTTTTGGGAGTCAAGACATCATGAAACAGCATTTCAAGGTCAATGCCATCAAACTTGCTCTTTGCTTGGCTTATCCGGCGTTGAGCGTGTCGGCACAGGCTGCGTGCGACGATCCGGACGCGCCGTGGAGTCCCGAATGCGAAGGGCCATCGACTCCGGTGACAGTGATTTATAACCCGTTGTCGCCCGCCTACCCGTCCCTGCCGCCGACCCTCGCGCCTGCCGTCAAGCCCAATATCCTGATGCACGTCGACAATTCAGGAAGTATGGGCAGCACTGTTTCCGGTAGCAAAGACAGCCGGATGACGGTTGCAAAACAGGTCGCCACGGAATTGGTCACCAATAACCGGGATTTGAATTGGGGGCTGTTTTCCTTTGACTATGGCGGCAATGCTGGGACAAGGAACTCTACCTATTACAACGAAGGGGGTGTTTTGCAGAGACCTGTTTTGCCGATTGATAAAGATCACGAAACCAATTTCCAGGCGCTCCTAGACACCATTAAGGCTTTTACGGACTATACAAACACACCGCTCGGTGAGACGATGGTCGAGATGACTCGCGTCTGGGCGGGTGAGCCTTCGTATTACATAGGTTCTGGGTCGGTGGGTAGTTCAACGAATACCGGCAAACAGCTCAATACCACAAGGGAGGGAACGACCAACAAATACGTCTACACCAGCCCGATCCAGTATCGCTGCCAGAGAAATTTCAATATCGTCATTACCGATGGCGACCCGACGCAAGACTCAACACATGCCGGCATCACCAACCAGTATGTTCCCGGTTATGGAAATACGCTCAAGTATACGGATGGCATTTCCTGGCAGCAGCGCGATGTCGCAGGCGGGCCGCTCGTGTCCAAAAACTTCAAGGTATGCGAAAACAAGGACACGGCTTCTATCGTTGGATGCAATCCGCATACCTATGCCAGCTCAGGCGGGACCAAATCGTACTCGACCGGCGGCGCCGTTCAGGACGCGGCCAAGTATGCCTATATGCGCGATTTCAAGGTCGAGGGACTGCATGGCGTTGATGGCGATGGCAAGAGCTGGGACGACCCCAAATATCCGCCGCAAAACGTCATAACCTATACCGTGGGTTTTGCCATTGATAAACCGTCGCTCGCCTCGGCGGCCTTGGTCGGCGGGGGTAAGTACTATACCGCGGAGAACAAGGCGCAACTCACGGCGGCTCTCAACAACGCGATTACCGAAATCGGCAACATCACCTCCAACGCGGGCGGCGCGGCGGCCGATGGCGCTTCCTTGAGCACGGCGGACAAAGTGTTCCAGCCGGTTTTTCACCCCACCGGCTGGTATGGCGAACTGCGCTGCTTCAAACTGAATGCCGCGGATGCCTCCGATGTTCCTTGCGACAACCCGAAAGCGGACTTTCCCGCGCCGGGAAACCGGAATATCGTGAGCGCCAATGTGGATGGCGGCGGAACAAATAAATTTGCCTTTATCGCTGGTTCCATCGGTTCGATGACGACCGAGCAGCAAACCGCTCTGGGGGCAAACACCACCGAGCGAACCAATGTCATCAACTTCATTCGTGGTCAGAATGTTTCCGGTTTTCGGACTCGACCCAACGGTATTCTCGGTGACATCATCGACGGTCAGCCGCTGGTGGTCGGCGTCCCCAGCGGGCAGACGACGGATACCGCCTACACCACTTTCAAGACGGCCCACGGTGGCCGCAGCGTGGTGTATATTGGCGCCAATGACGGCATGTTGCATGCCTTTGCCACCAAGGACATGATAGAAATTTTCGGCTTTGTGCCGTCCCCCGTTTATCCCAAGTTGAAGACGCTGACCGCGACCAATTATGGTACTAGCCTGGACAATCCTCATGCCTACCACGTCAACGGCGTCTTGCGCCAACAGGATCTCAAGCTGGGTAGCTGGATGACTCTGCTGGTCGGCGGATTGGCGCAAGGCGGGCAAGGCTGGTTTGCCCTCAACGCCACCAACCCGACCGCCACCTCGAAGGCTGATGATTTGATCAAGTGGGAATTCACCGACAAGAGCGATCCCGATCTCGGTTACACCTTTGGCGCGCCGATCATTTACAACATCCGTACCTCGACAACCGATGCCGTGCCGGTGGTGTTGCTGCCCAATGGTTATAAAAGCGATTACACCGATGGTGCGGTCGGCGCCAACAACGCGACCCTGTTCATCGTTCATGCCGACAATGGCGCCTTGCAGCAGGCAAAAATTACCGCGCCTTCAGGCTGGGGGCTGTCATCGCCAGCGGGTGTCGATTTTCCGGCCGATGGCGTGCTGGATTATGTCTATGCCGGCGACCAGTCGGGTCGCTTGTGGCGCTTTGACCTGACCGCGACCAACGGCATCGTGCCTACGCCCCAACTGGTTTTTGCCGCTGGCGCGGGGCATCCGATCATCGAGCGACCGGTCATTCAGGTGGTCAAGGACAAAGATGGCAAGTTCCTCGGTAACCTGGTCATCTTTGGCACCGGCAGCCTGCTCGAAGGTGCTGATCGCCTCGACAACACGACCCAGACGATGTACGGCGTACTTGATCGGGCCGATACCAACGGCGACCTCGGTACGACCACCCTGGGCCGGGCCGATCTTGCCCAGCGGCTGGTTGAAGAGGCCGTTGTCAGCGGCGGCGACCAAACACCGGGTACCTACCGCCGGATTTATCCCGCCGATTCCGCCGCGCCGCCGCTCGATCTGACCGACCCGACCAGCGCCAAACTCGGCTGGTTCCTCGATTTGCCGGTTCTCTCCGAGCGTCTGGCGGCAACGCCCTATCTGCTCAGTGACCGCGTCCTGTTCGGCACCGGCATCCCCAACAGCCAGGAGGTATGCAACACCGGCTATGGCTGGCTGATGGCGGTCAATCCGCTGACTGGCCTGGTCGTCCAGGGGTCGCGCAGCGGCGATCTCGATTTCTACGACGTGATGAAAGATGGCCGCTCGACGACCGCGGACAAGGTTCAGTTTGGCGCCGACAAATACTTTATCAGCGGCGTCAAACTGGACGGCATCCCGACCGAGCTGCTCGTCGTCGTCCAATCCATGGCCTATGCTACTTTCGCGGCGGATAACCCCTTTGCGGTTGCCGCCGCCAATATGGCTTTTCAGGATTCCAATGCCTCAGGCGTCTTCGACGGCACCTCCGTCGGCACCGGGCAGGGTGGTTTTACCCAGCTATGTATGATCGGTATTGAGAAGTGTATTAAAGTCGACCCGCCCAGGGAAGGCAGCGGCGTCCGAATTGAAACCACCATCTGGAGGGAAATCAAGAAATGAGAACGAACATACTATCGGCCTGCGCGCCGCGGCGCGCCGCCAAGGGCATCACGCTGATCGAATTGATGATTACCATCGTCGTTCTGGCCGTCCTCCTCACCATTGCGGTGCCGAACATGCTCAATCTGATCCGCGCTTCTCGCCTGGCGACCGCTGCTGATCTGTTGGTCGATACGCTCAACTTCGCGCGTATCGAGGCGATCAAGCAGCGGAAGGATATCCAGGTCTGTACGGCGGCCGATCCCGGCAGCGCCAATGCGTGCGGCAGTGGCGGGAATTGGTCCACGGGTCTGATGATCTATGATACTGCTGCGCCTAGGAACAGTGACCCGATGATGCGGCGAGAGGTTTTTTCGGGCGACGTGAGCGTGCAGGGGCCGACTGGCCCGGTGGCCTTTACCGGCACGATTGGCAGTGTCTCAAGTACTGGTAATACCAACTTTATCCTATGCCTTGAGGGTCGCCCGGAAGGGATAGAGGTCACGCCCCACGCATCCGGGCGCGTCAGCAAGACAACCAGCGACTGTTCCGTCTCCCATGCCGTGGCGCCCTGCCCCTCGGAAGGATGCGGATGATGCGCCGTTGGACATGTCGGCATATAGATGAAGGCCGCGATATACGGTTAAGCATGGAGCAGATCATGCGCAGCAAACGATTCCGGCGTCCGCAAAGCGGTCTGTCGCTGATCGAGGCGATGGTCGCGGTGTTTATCCTCGCCGCTGGTCTGCTCGGCCTGGCGGCGCTCCAGGGGCGCTCGCTGGCCTATGCCGAGAGTTCCTTCTACCGCAGCATCGCGGCCGATCTGGCGGCTGATCTGGCTGACCGCATCCGCGCCAACCGCCCGCCTTTTTTCGGGCTTACCGATGACACCCCGCCTCTTTTGGCGCCAGGGCTTGCGGCAACGCCCAACCTGTCGACGTGTACCGTCACGGCTGGGGCGGTCACGGGTTGCCCTGCCGCTTTTAACGTCCAGAGCGATATGACATTATGGAATACTGCCGTGCGGGCGCAGTTGTTGAACGGGCGATGGACCTTGACGGCCACCTCGTCAGGGTATCAGTATATCTATACACTGACTATTTTCTGGCTCGATGACCGCTCCGGGAAAGAAGGCAGTTACACGACGGTGATCGAATGATGATGAAGCGCGAATCCATGAGCGGCTTGTCGCTGATCGAACTCCTGGTGGCGATGACGATCGCGCTGGTGGCGATTCTCGCCGCCGTCCAGTTGTATTCCTCAACCCGGCAAACCTATCGGGTGCAGGCCATACAAAATCGCCTTTCCGAAGATGGGCGCTTTGCCATTTCCATGCTTCAGCGGGTCATCACCCAGGCTGGTTTTCGCCCGACGCCGACGGCATGGACGGGAACTGGCTTCCCTACTGGTCAGACGACGCCGGTTACGGCTTCTTCGGCGACATCAATGATCGTCCATTTCTATCCTGATGATGCCGATGGCAGCGGCGCGGGGACGACAGCCAACCAGATCGGCTGCAACGGCGCTCCCGTTGCGTCAAACACGCCGCGCGTGGCATTGCGGATATCCGGGGACTCGGACGCGCTGACCTGCGGCCTCTTGAAGGACGACGGCACCTTGAACGGCACGGCGGTCCCCTGGATTGCGCCGGCCACGTCCGGCGCTGGCGCCAGTACCGAATTGGTCGATTTTCTTCTCGAATACGGCAGTGATACCAAATCCCAGGATTCACTCGGCAACGTTATAGCGGGCACCGTCGCCGAGTTTGGCTGTGGTCTTGATGTTGCCGGGGCCGGCGGCGCTTTGCGCGTGGGCGATTGCGTGGCCGATGATTACACGCTGGCCAAGGCCCAGGCCACGCCGTTGGACATCGTTGCCGTCCGCGCCTGCCTGGTATTGCGCTCGGAGGCGACGGACAGCTCAATCGACAAGATGGCAGCCTGGAAGGATTGTTCAGGCGCCAATATTGCTGGCTCGCAGGATGATCGTCGGCTTTACCGCACCTTCCGGACAACGGTGCTGCTCAGGAATCACTAGGGAGAGACGGGATGAGGATCTTTGACGCTTGCAGGAACCGCGGCTTCGCCTTGGTCATGGTGATGCTCATCCTGTTTGTGCTGACCATCCTGGTGGTCAACGCGGTGCGTAGTGCCAGCATGAATGAGAAGATGGCCGGTAATTACATGGATCGCAATCGCGCCATGCAGGCAGCCGAACAGGCGCTACGCAAGGGCGAGGCGGCGCTGGCGACGGTGACAAGCGGCATTCCGGTTTGTCTCGATGGCTGCGACGTTGTCAGTGGCGTGGCGACTACGCCGGCAGCCAATCCGCTGGGCGCCGCCGAGATCCCCGTGACCTGGGCGAGTGGCGGCAACCACAGTGACTTCACCATCACTATTCCGCTGACGTTCAAAGCAGACGGAACGGTAGACGCCACGAAAAATTTGACGGCCTCCTATAGAGTCGCGCTCCTTGCTGACAACCTGAGAGATCCCGTCAAGGCGGCCGCGGGTTGCAAGGCTTACAGCATCATGGGCAAGGGCGCCGGGATTGATGCGCGGACGGATGTGGTTTTGCAGACAATCGCCTATGTTTGCCCAGCATGATGGAGAGAAGCTGATGAATTCCCGAACCAACAGAGGATTTACCCTGATCGAGCTGATGATCGTGGTGACCGTCGTGGCAATTCTGGCCGCCATTGCCTTGCCGATGTTCAACGATCAGATCCGCAAATCGCGGCGGACCGACGCGCAACGGGAAATGATCGAGTACGCCCAGGCCCTGGAGCGTTTTTTTACCACCAACGGAAAGTACCAGAGCGCCGCCAACACCTGCGGGGTTGCCGCGCCAACGACCAATCAGTTCTATACCATTGTCGGAGCCTGCGGTAGCGAAACCACGTTCACGATCACGGCAACGCCGAAAACGGGTACATCGCAAGCAAACGATGGCAACTTGACCTTGACGCAGACTGGAGCGCGCGGGGGATCGGTGCTTAACGGACAGTGGAAGAACTGAGTGCGGGAAAACCCGGCATTGCGCTTGAAAAACGCTGGTTTTCTGATAAAATGCCCAATTTTGTTTCTACCTACTTGGAAATTTAATGGCCAACAGCGCACAAGCCCGCAAACGCGCCCGTCAAGCTGACAAGCAGCGCGCCCACAACGCCAGCCTGCGTTCGACCCTGCGTACCGCCATCAAGCGCGTGCGCCAGGCGATTCAGGCAGGCGACAAAACCGCCGCCCAGAGCGTTTTGCAACAATCGACCGCGGTTATCGACCGCATCGCCGATAAAAAGATCGTCCACAAAAACAAGGCCGCTCGCACCAAGAGCCGCCTCTCAGCCCAGATCAAGGCGCTGGCCGCCTGATCGTTGACTGCCGGTTGAAAAAATGGCGCCTCTTGGCGCCATTTTTTTGCCTGAAGCAAACAGGCGGCGCGCCTCCGTTGCCCACCTATGGTTTCCGGTCGATGGGGCAGGCGCTGTCAACAACCTGCAAGTCGTTGTCGCGGGCGAAATTGAGCATGAAGCGGTAGGCCATTGGCTCGATCTGGTCGAGGCGACCATCGACGAGGACGGCTTTTTGGCCATCGTAGTGGCACGGCCCGACGTAGGGGGAGTATTTCATCCGGCGTTCGGCGCCAAAGACCGACATGACGCCGCACAAGCGTTCGGCCCAGTCGCTGGGGCGGAATTTTTTGCCTTGCCCGGTGACGCCAACGATGATGAAGGAGGGCGAGCCAGTATTGTTGCTCTGTGGGTGGGACGGTGCTGCCAGCATTATCGTATTTTAACAGAAGGGCCTTGGCGGCGGCAGTGTGGCTGATGAGAGTAGAGGATTTCTTTGGCATGAATCAATTGGATTGTTTTTGTTGAATTTGCTGCATATACTGCGCTTATCCAATGATCTGATGGTTTTTTATGAAAAATGCCATGACTACAAAATACCAATTTCGCATCCGCACGCGCAATGGTGTTCTGGTCGACAATCTCGCCTTGTTCGGGCGCGATGAAACCGAGGCGCAGCAACGGTTGCGCCGCATGTATCGGGACTGCGAGGTGTTGCAGTGCCGGGAATTGCCCGCTGCGCCGTTCGGGCGGGGCGGGCATTTCAATTACGAGGATGTCGTCGACCTGATTACGACGCCGTGAGGTCGCCCCGGGCGAGCAATTCGGCGAGGAGGCTCTGGTAATCTCTGGCCCCGGCGCTGGCGGCGTTGTGGCGGAAAACGTCTTGCTTCAAAAAGGGGCTTTCGGCAATGGTGACGTTTTCCGAAATGACGGTGTCGAGCACTTCGTTGCCGTAGCATTGGCGTAGTTTCTGGCGGACATCTTCGCTCATTTTGCGGCGGCGGTCGAAGCGGGTAAGCAGGTAGCGGCGTTCAACCCGGCGCTTGATGACTGGCTCCAGCACTTGCAGGGTGCGGGTGATCTGGTCGGCGGCCTGGAGCGAAAGGTAGTCGGTCGAGATCGGGACGATCAGGCGGTCACAGGCAAAGATGGCGTTGAGGGCGAGAACGCCGATGTAGGGGCAGCAGTCGATGAGGCAGGGACGCCCGGCGAGGACGGTCATGGCTTCGAGGCCGACGCGCAGCTTGTTGAGAATGGCCGGCCCCTTGCCGAAAATCGAGTCGACCTTGATGAGTTGCTGGTGGGCCGGGATCAGTTGGCCGATGTGCGGCCAGTCAATGACCAGTTCGTCGAGGCTGGTGTTGTCCTGATAGAAGGCGAACAGGCTGCGGCGGGCTTCGTTCGGCGCTTGGCCGTGGATGCTGGAAAGATGCCCTTGCGGGTCGAGATCGAGCAGCAGCGGCGTCTGACCGGCACGGTTCAAGGCGGCGCCGAGATTGAGCACGGTCGTCGTTTTTCCGACGCCTCCTTTTTGATTGAAAATGGCGATGCGCATGGCTTGACCGTTCTATACAAGCCCCTATTTTTGACTTAACATCCCTTTTTCTGCAACTCTTTCGGATGTCGTTCATCGGTTGGGGTGGCGCGCGAAGTCCATCAATTTCCGGCGGCAATGGCCGCCGTTTTCGTTTGTTGGGGTTGTCTGATGTCGCATGTGATGAATACCTATGCCCGCTTGCCGGTGACCTTTACCCACGGCCAGGGCTGCCGGATTTTTGATGAGGAAGGGCGGGAATATCTCGACGCCCTCGCCGGGATCGCCGTTTCCACCCTCGGTCATGCCCATCCCAAACTGGCGGCGGCGATTGCCGAGCAGGCCGGGCGCTTGCTGCATACGTCGAATATCTATCGGATCGGCAAACAGGAGCGGCTGGCCGACAAGCTGTGCCAACTTGCCGGCATGGACGAGGTTTTTTTCGCCAATTCCGGCTGCGAGGCCAATGAGGCAGCGATCAAGCTGGCGCGCTTTTACGGGCACAAGCAGGGCATCGAACTGCCGACCATCATCGTCATGGAAAAGGCTTTTCACGGGCGCACCCTGGCCACCTTGTCGGCTACCGGCAACCGCAAGACACAGGCGGGCTTCGAGCCGCTGGTGAGCGGTTTCGTCCGGGTGCCCTACGGCGATCTGGAGGCCATTCGCGCCATTGCCGGGCACAACAAGAATGTCGTCGCCGTCATGCTGGAAATTCTTCAGGGCGAGGGCGGCATTCATCTGGTCGATCCGGTCTATTACCAGGGCGTGCGTCAGTTGTGCGACAGCAAGGGCTGGCTGATGATCTGTGACGAGGTGCAGTGCGGCATGGGGCGCACCGGCAAGTGGTTCGGCTATCAGCAGGTCGGCGTTCAGCCGGATGTGATGACGCTGGCCAAGGGCCTTGGCGGCGGCGTGCCGATTGGCGCTTGCCTCGCTGGCGGCAAGGCCGCCGGGCTGTTCGGGCCGGGCAATCACGGTTCGACCTTCGGCGGCAATCCGCTGGCCTCTGCCGCCGCCCTGACGACCATCGAGGTCATCGAAGCAGACGATCTACTGGCTAACGCCGCCCGCATCGGCGGCCTGATCCGCCAGTTGTTCGCCGAGGCGTTGGCGGGCGGGAAGGGCGTGCGCGAGATTCGCGGCCAGGGGCTGATGATCGGCATTGAACTCGACCGGCCCTGCGGCGAACTGGTCGGCAAGGCGCTGGCGGCCGGGCTGTTGATCAACGTGACGGCGGATACCGTCATTCGCCTGCTGCCGCCGCTCATTTTCGGCGACAGCGAGGCGCGCGAACTGGTGAGTCGGCTGACGCCGCTGATCCGGGAATTTCTCGCGGCCTGAACGATGAAAATCCGGCATTTCCTGCAATTCAAGGATTTCACGCGCGACGAGTTTGAGTACGTCTTTGCGCGCACGCGCTGGATCAAAGCACAGTTCAAGTCCTACCAGAAGTACTGGCCGCTCAACGATCGCACGCTGGTGATGATTTTTGAGAAGGCGAGCACCCGCACCCGCCTGTCTTTTGAAGCCGGTATGCAGCAACTGGGCGGCGCGGCGATTTACCTCAACACCCGCGATTCGCAACTCGGACGCGGCGAACCGGTCGAGGACGCGGCCCAGGTCATTTCGCGCATGAGCGACATCGTCATGATCCGCACCTTCGAACAGGAGATCATCGAACGCTTTGCCGCCAATTCGCGGGTGCCGGTCATCAATGGCCTGACCAACGAATATCACCCCTGCCAGATTCTCGCCGACATTTACACCTACACTGAGCATCGCGGCGATATTCAGGGCAAGACCGTGGCCTGGATCGGGGATGCCAACAATATGTGCAACACCTGGTTGCAGGCGGCGGAAGTGCTTGATTTCAAAGTCCATGTGTCGACGCCGCCGGGTTATGGCGTCAATCCCGAACTGGTCGGGAGCATCGACCCGGCCCGCTGCCAGGTTTTTGCCGACCCGCTGGCGGCCTGCCGCGGCGTCGATCTGGTCAATACCGACGTGTGGACCTCGATGGGTTTTGAGGCCGAAAATGAAGCGCGCAAAGAAGCCTTTGCCAACTGGTGCGTCGATGCCGAGATGATGAGTGTCGCCAACCCAGAGGCGCTGTTCATGCACTGCCTGCCCGCGCACCGCGGCGAGGAAGTGACGGCGGCGGTAATCGACGGCCCGCAATCGGTGGTCTGGGACGAAGCCGAAAACCGCCTGCATGTGCAGAAGGCGCTGATGGAGGATCTGGTGCTGGGCTGTGTGACGTAAATGGATAGCCCCTCTCCCCTCGTGGGAGAGGGGTTGGGGAGAGGGGGCTGGCGCTTGCGGCATGCCTTCACCCTCTCCCCCTGCCCCTCTCCCATCAAGGGAGAGGGGGAGTGTCTTGAGTATTTTGCAAAATTGAAGGGAAGAAAATGAGCGACGTGAAAAAAGTGGTTCTCGCCTACTCCGGCGGTCTGGATACCTCGGTGATCCTGAAATGGTTGCAGGATGTTTATCACTGCGAAATCGTCACCTTCACCGCCGATCTCGGTCAGGGCGAAGAGTTGGAACCCGCGCGGGCCAAGGCTTTGAAAGCGGGCATCAAGCCGGAAAATATTTTTATCGACGATTTGCGCGAGGAATTTGTCCGCGATTTCGTTTTTCCGATGTTCCGCTGCAATGCCGTTTATGAGGGCGAATACCTGCTTGGCACCTCGATTGCCCGGCCCTTGATCGCCCAGCGCCTGATCGAGATCGCCAATCTGACCGGGGCTGACGCCATTTCGCACGGGGCGACGGGCAAGGGCAACGATCAGGTGCGTTTTGAACTGGGCGCTTATGCCTTGAAACCCGGCGTCAAAATCATTGCGCCGTGGCGCGAGTGGGATTTGCTGTCGCGCGAGAAACTGCTGGCCTATGCCGAAAAACACGGCATCCCGGTCGAGATGAAGCATAAGGCGGGCGGTTCGCCCTATTCGATGGATGCCAATCTGCTGCATATTTCCTACGAAGGCCGTCATCTCGAAGACCCGATGGCTGAGGCCGAGGCAGAAATGTGGCGGTGGACCGTCAGCCCGGAACAGGCCCCGGACGCCGCCGAATATCTGGAAATCGAATACGCGCGGGGCGACCCGGTGGCGCTCAATGGTCAGAAAATGGCCGCCCACGATGTGCTGTTTGAACTCAATCGCCTCGGCGGCAAGCACGGCATCGGCCGCCTCGATCTGGTCGAAAACCGCTACGTCGGCATGAAGTCGCGCGGCTGTTATGAAACGCCGGGCGGCACGATCATGCTCAAGGCGCACCGCGCCATCGAATCGCTGACGCTCGACCGCGAAGTCGCCCACTTGAAGGACGATCTCATGCCGCGTTACGCCAGCCTCGTCTATAACGGTTACTGGTGGAGTCCTGAACGGGCGGCGTTGCAAACGCTGATCGACCATACGCAGCAGAACGTCAATGGCCGGGTGCGCGTCAAGCTGTACAAGGGCAACGTCATCGTCGTTGGCCGCGATTCCCGGGCCGATTCGCTGTTCGACCCGACCATCGCCACTTTCGAGGACGACGCCGGGGCTTACGACCAGAAGGATGCGGGCGGCTTCATCAAACTCAATGCGCTGCGCATGCGGATCGCCGCCAATCTGCGGGCGCGCAAGGGGTAAATCATGGAAGACGGCACCCTGTTTGGCCTGACCGAGGAGCAGATTTCCGATTTCTTCTCCACCTGGGGTGTTGGCGCCTTCATTCTGTTCATGCTTTTCATCATCGGCGAAATCGCCTGGAAGTCGAAAGCGGGCAAAACCGGCACCTTTGTCCTGTTCTTCGTGCTCGCTTTCGGTATGCTGGGCTTCATCGCCAAATCAGTGATCCAGAAAATCTGGGGAATCTAAAAGCCATGCCTTCTTTTGATTTCACCTCCGAAGCCGACATGGTGGCCTTGAAAAACGCCATCGACGTCGCCGCCCGCCAGATCGACAACCGCTACGACTTCAAAGGCAGCAGCGCCAGGGTCGAGTTGAGCGAGAAAGACAAGCTCATCACGCTCTGGGGCGATTCCGATTTTCAGCTTGGCCAGATCAAGGACATCCTCTTTCCGGCGATGGAAAAGAAGGAGGCGGAGAGCACCAAGCGGCTGGACGCGCAGCCGGTGCAGAAGGTTTCCGGCAACAAGGTCAAGCAGGAATTGAAGATCAAACTCGGCATTGAAAGCGAGATGGCCAAAAAGATCGTCAAGCTGGTCAAGGACGCCAGGCTGAAAGTGCAGGCGTCGATCCAGGGCGACGCCGTGCGCGTTCAGGGCGCCAAGCGCGACGATTTGCAGGCGTGCATTGCGCTCATCAAAAAGTCGATTACGGATTTTCCGGTCAAATACGGTAATTTCCGCGACTGAGCGGCAAGCGGCGCGGGTGGACGTGACAGAGTTTGTGGGGAGGTGGCTGAACATGGCAAAAAACGGAAAATCACAGCGGGGCCTTGGCCTGACCGCCCTGCTCGCCGGGCTGTTGCTGCCAGCCTCGCCGCTACAGGCGCAGGAAGTTGCGCTGGCCGGTATCTTCGGCAGCAAGGCGATGCTCATCATCAACGGCGGCGAGCCGGAAGCGGTCCGTATCGGCGAATCGCTGGAGGGCGTCAAGCTGTTGTCCATTCAAGGCGAGCAGGCGACCATTGAAATTGGTGGCCAGAAAAAGCTGCTGCGTATCGGTCATTATGCCGTTAACGTACCGTCCGATGGCAAGGTCGTACTGACCGCCGATGCGCGGGGGCATTTCTATGCCACCGGGACGGTCAATGGCGGCTCGATTCGTTTCATGGTGGATACCGGGGCGACCATGATTTCTATCGGCGCCAGCGATGCCCGCCGTCTCGGTCTGGATTACAGCCGTGGTCAGAAAGGCATGGCGCAGACTGCCAACGGTCATGTCGAAGTGAGCCGAATCTGGCTCGATACCGTCAGTATCGGCGGCATCACGCTGCATCAGGTTGAGGCGGTGATCCACAAAAGTGACATGCCGATGGCCCTGCTCGGCATGAGTTTTCTCAATCGTACCGACATGCAGCGCGTTGGCAGCACCATGACGCTCCGCCAAAGGTTCTAGGGTTGCGGCCAGCGCATGATGATTGACCGGCAGCGCCTGAAAGCCAGCCTGCTCGCCGAGCCGACGGCTGATTTTGTCGAGGAGGATGGCGCGCCCGGACAAATTCTGACGCCTGCCGCCGTCCTCTTTCCCATTGTCCGTCATCCGGCGCGGGCCACCGTGCTGCTCACCCAGCGTACCGCCCATCTGCGCGACCATGCCGGGCAGGTCAGCTTTCCCGGCGGGCGCGTCGAGGCGGTGGACACTTCGCCGATCGAGACGGCGCTGCGCGAAAGCGAAGAAGAAATCGGGCTGCCCCGTGAGCAGGTCGAGATTCTCGGCTTTCTGCCGGAATACCGTACCGGTACGGGGTTTCGCGTCACGCCCGTGGTTGCGTTGGTCGAACCGCCGCTGGTCTTGCATCCCGATCCCTTCGAGGTGGCCGAGGTGTTTGAGGTGCCGCTCGCCTTTCTGCTCGACCCGGCCAACCACCAGCAGCACGCGGCGCACTATCGCGGGGCCTTGCGCCACTATTACGCCATGCCCTATGACGGTCACTTCATCTGGGGCGCGACCGCGGGCATGATCCGTTCCCTGAGCGAGCGTTGGGGCCGCCAGGACGCGCCGCCTTGTGGTATCTTGACGGTTTAAGACGAACCCGCTCCGGCATTGGCCCCATGAGTTTTTTTTCGCTGATTGCGGTTTTTCTCATCGAACAACTGCAACCGCTCAATTACCGCCGTCTGGTCGCCGAACCGCTCGCCGTCTGGGCGGATTTCATCGCTGCGCGCTGCAACGCCGGTGGCCGCCATCACGCGCTGCTCGCCTGGGGCTTTGCCCTGTTGCCGCCGGTGCTTCTGCTGGCCGCCGTTTATGTTTTTCTCTACCGGATCAGCCCGCTGCTCGCCTGGCTGCTCAATGTCGGCGTCCTCTATCTGACTATGGGTTTTCGCCAGTTCAGCCATCACTACACCCGTATCCAGATGGCTTTGCGCCTCGATGACATCTCCCGCGCCCGCGAACTGCTTGGCGATTGGCTGGAGCGCCCGACCAGCGGCCTTTCCGCCGAGGAAATCGCCCGCCAGACCATCGAAGCAGCGCTGCTGGCCGCGCATCGCCATGTTTTCGCCGTGCTCTTGTGGTTTGTCATCTTGCCCGGCCCGTGCGGCGCTGTCCTCTATCGCCTCGCCGTCGTGCTGCGCGAGCGTTGGGGTAAAGCCGATGATGAGGAGGACGGAGAATTTGCCCGCTTTGCCCGCCGTCTTTTCGGTATCATCGACTGGTTGCCGATGCGGGCGACAGCAGCGGCCTTTGCCGCCGTTGGCGACTTCGAGGACAGCGTTCATTGCTGGCGGACGCAGCCCGCCTACTGGCCGGACCCCGATTCAGGCGTCGTTCTGGCCAGCGGCGCTGGCGCTTTGGGCGTCCAGTTGGGGCGGCCCGTGGTCGAAGGCACGGAAGCCGCCGGTGGCGCCGAACTGGGCTTGGGCGAGCCGCCCAATGCCGATTTCATGCAAAGCGCCGTCGGCCTCGTCTGGCGCGCCACGGTATTGTGGATGTTGGTGTTGTTCCTGTGGTGGCTCGCCGGGCTGGCGGGCTGAGGAAGGGTTTGGCAAAAAGTTCTTACAAAGGAGTGTCACATGAGCAGAGAAGTTGTCGTTTTGAGCGCAGTTCGTTCCCCCATCGGCGCTTTCGCTGGTTCGCTGGCGGACATGGAGCCGTCCGAACTGGGCGGTATCGTCATGAAAGAGTCGATCGCCCGTTCCGGCGTCGACCCGAAAGAGATCAATTACGTCACGGTCGGCAACTGCATCCCGACCGATTCGCGCTATGCCTACGTCTCGCGCGTCGCCTCGATCCAGGCCGGGCTGCCGATGGATTCCATCGCCATGCAGCTCAACCGTCTGTGTTCTTCCGGCTTGCAGGCCATCGTCACCACCGCCCAGCAGATCATGCTCGGCGATTGCGACTACGGCATCGGCGGCGGCATTGAAGTCATGTCGCGCGGCAGCTACATGCTGCCCGCCTTGCGCTCCGGCGCGCGCATGGGCGACAGCAAGGCGATCGACATGATGGTCGCCGTCCTGACCGATCCCTTCGGCGTCGGCCACATGGGCATCACCGCTGAAAATCTTGCGACCAAATGGAACATCAGCCGCGAAGATCAGGACGCCTGCGCTGTCGAATCCCAGCGCCGCGCCGCCGCTGCCATCGCCGAGGGCCGCTTCAAATCGCAGATCGTCCCCATCGTCAAACAGACCCGGAAAGGCGAAGTCGTTTTTGATACCGACGAGCACGTCAAGGCCGGGACGACGATGGAAGGGCTGGCCAAAATGAAACCGGCCTTCAAGAAAGACGGTACGGTGACTGCCGGTAACGCTTCCGGCATCAACGACGGCGCTGCCTTCTTCGTCCTCGCCGCCGCTGACGCCGCGGCCAGGGCCGGTCACAAGGCCCGCGCCCGCCTCGTCAGCTACGCCGTGGCCGGGGTGCCCAACGATGTCATGGGCGAAGGCCCGATTCCGGCCACCAAACTGGCTTTGAAGAAAGCCGGTCTGACGCTCGACCAGATGGATGTGATCGAATCGAACGAAGCCTTTGCTGCGCAAGCCATTGCCGTCTCCAAGGGGCTGGGCCTTGATCCGGTCAAGACCAACCCCAACGGCGGCGCCATCGCCCTTGGCCACCCGGTTGGCTGCTCCGGCGCTTTCATCGCCACCAAGGCGCTCTACGAACTGGAGCGCGTCAGCGGCAAATACGCCCTCGTCACCATGTGCATCGGCGGCGGCCAGGGGATTGCGATCGTGCTTGAACGCGCCTGACGGGGATTGTGCCGCCCAAAGCCCCTCTCCTCTCCACGAGGGGGGAGGGGGGCAAAATGCGGCGTATGTCCACCAGGGTTACTTGAATCAAAGCCGTTCTAGGCACTGATCTGGCGGGCGCTGATGCGGTAGCGGATGGCCGCCGGGTCGCTGCCGTCGAGCGTGCCGCCCGGCGTTTGCAGGCGCGGCAGGAGCAGAAAAGGCACGGGTGCGTCAGCGCCGTCGAGGGTGATGTCGATGCCGACGTTGTAAGCGATCCAGTTCATTTCCCAGACGCCGAACAGCACTTTTTTGAGGGCGGGCAGGCGGCTGTCCTGATCGTTGAGATTTTCAATGACGATGGCCCGGCGAACATCGGCGGGATCGACCGGAATCCAGGCATAGCCGGGGATGTAGAACTCGGCGCGGACATGCTGGCCGTGGGTGGCGTCGTCGTCGGTCAGGCCCAAGCTGCGAAACAGCCGCGACGGCCCGATCCGCAGGCCGAAAACGCAGCGGGCGGGAATGCCGATGGCGCGGCAGAGGGCGACGAACAAACCGGCGATGTCCGCCGAGCCGCCGCCATACTGGCCGCTGATAAGCTGCTGGCGGACATCGCCGCTGCCGCAGCCGGGCAAAACGGGGTCGTAGATGGCGTTGTCGACCACCCAGTCGTAAATGGCCTTGGCCTGCGCCAGCGGGTCTTTGACCCGGCCAAGAATGCGCTCGCCCAACTGGAAAGCCAGCCCGTCATTGGGCATCAGCGCCGATTCCTGCAAGTTGCGGCGGAGGATGTCTTCGCGCTCCGGCGCGACCGTGCGTTTGGCGACATCGAAATGCCGGTCGGCGGTCATCACCCGCGTTGTCAGTTGCAGTTGGCCGGCCTTGGCGTCGCCCCATTCGCTGGTAAACACTTCAAGCTCGCCGTCGGGCTGGCGGCTCATGCTGGCGCGGCTGGCGTTGCCTTGCCAAGCGTAGCCGAGGGTGCGCTGAAACAGCGTGTCCTGGTTGAGCGGCAGGGGCAGCCACAGTTTGCAAGCGCCTTCCTGGTCGCGCAGGTTGACGGTGGTGACGGTTTCCCAGGTCGTCCATTCGCTCGGCGGCTGTTCCGCCCTGACCGGCGGCAGACGGGCGGCGGAGGTGCCTTTGGGCGGGTTGTCGATGATCGGCTTGTCGGCGGTATGAACCGGGCTGGGTTCCGGGGCGGCGGGTTTGGCGGCAGCGGGTCTGGCGGCTTTGCGCCGGGTCGCCGGTTTTTTTGCCGTCGACCTGGCGGCGGGTTTGGACGATTTGGCCGGTTTGGCCGCCGCCGGTTCAGCGAGCGCGGCCAGCGCCCCCAGCGCGGCGAGAAAGGCACGGCGTTTCAAGAATTTTCTCCGACGGCGACAGCCCGTGGCTGAAACGAAAAGGCCGTGTCACTGACACGGCCACCGTTTGAACTGCCGCCGATCATAGCACTTCGGCGGCGTGATCGGCCAGCCGCGAGCGTTCGCCGCGTTGCAGCGTGACATGGCCGGAATGCGGCCAGCCCTTGAAGCGGTCGACAACGTAAGTCAGGCCGGAACTACCCTCGGTCAGATAGGGCGTGTCGATCTGCGCGATATTGCCGAGACAGACCACCTTGGTGCCGGGACCGGCGCGGGTGATGAGGGTTTTCATCTGCTTCGGCGTCAGATTCTGCGCTTCGTCGATAATCAGGTATTTCTTCAAAAACGTGCGGCCGCGCATGAAATTGAGCGACTTGATCTTGATTTTGGCGCGCAGGATGTCGTTGGTCGCCGCCTTGCCCCACTCGCCGCCGTAAGGGCCGCTGTCGCCGGAATGGGTGAGGACTTCGAGGTTGTCTTCAAGCGCGCCCATCCACGGGGCCATTTTTTCCTCCTCGCTACCGGGCAGAAAACCGATGTCCTCGCCGACCGGCACGGTGACGCGGGTCATAATGATTTCGCCGAACTGTTTTGTTTCCAGCGTTTGCGTCAGTCCCGCCGCCAGCGTCAGCAAGGTTTTGCCGGTGCCCGCCTGGCCGACCAGGGTGACAAAGTCGATGTCCGGGTTCATCAGCACATTGAGGGCAAAATTCTGCTCGCGGTTGCGCGCCGTGATGCCCCACACGGCATGTTTCGGGTGCGTGTAATCAATCAGGGTTTCCAGTACCGCCTTCTTGCCGACGGCTTCCTTGACCATCGCGGCAAAACCGTCGCTTTCCAGCCAGACCAGTTCATTGACGAGAAATTGCGGACACAGCGGGCCACTGACCTTGTAATAGGTTTTTGAGTCCTTTTTCCACGATTCCATGTTCTTGCCATGCTTTTCCCAAAAGTCGGCGGGCAGGGCGCGGGTGCCGGTGTAGAGCAGATCGGTGTCTTCAAGCACCTTGTCGTTGAAATAATCCTCCGCCAGAAGATTGAGCGCCCGCGATTTGATGCGCATGTTGATGTCTTTCGACACCAGAATGACCGGGCGCTTGGGAAACTTTTTCTGCAAATGGATGACGACGGAAAGAATCTGGTTATCGACCTTGGATGTCGGCAGCCCCTGCGGCAACTCGCTGCTGATTGCCTCCGTCTGCAAAAAGAGGCGGCCACTGGCGAGCTTCGCCGATGGGCCGTAAAGCGCGATGCCCTCGTCAATATCGACATCGCTACCGGCCAGCATGTCATCGAGCATTCTCGATGCCTGGCGGGCGTTGCGGGCGATTTCGGAGAGGCCCTTCTTGTTGTTGTCGAGTTCTTCGAGCGTCATGATCGGCAGGAAGATGTCGTGTTCCTCAAACCGGAACAGACAACTCGGATCGTGCATCAGGACATTGGTATCGAGAACGAACAGTTTGCTCAAAACGGGTTTCTTGGCGGCGGGCTGACGCGGCATGGCGGACCTTTGTCGAGTGGGATTGAAATACGGGGTTGAAATCAGAGGCTTCTGACGAAAGCGAGCACTTCCTCAGCGTGCCCCGGCACCTTGACGCCGCGCCACTCGCGGCGCAAGACGCCGCTCCGGTCGATGACGAAAGTGCTGCGCTCGATGCCCCGGCAGAGCTTGCCGTACATCATCTTCTCCTTGATGACGCCGAACAGCGCGCAGACGGCCTCGTCGGCGTCGGAACCAAGCGCAAACGGGAAAGACTGTTTGGCCTTGAAATTTTCGTGCGACTTCAGACTGTCGCGCGAGACGCCAAGAACGACGGCATTGGCCGCCAGAAAATCAGCGTAAAGATCGCGGAACTGCTGCCCCTCACTGGTGCAGCCGGGCGTGCTGTCCTTGGGGTAAAAATAAATGACGACAATTTTGCCCGCCTGGGCAGCGAGGGAAAAAGTCTGGCCGCCAGTAGCGGGCAGGGTGAAATCGGCAATCTTTGTCTCAAGCACGCGGCAACTCCTGGTGGCTGGATGCGGGTCATTGTCGACAAATCCCGCTGGCGCGGTCAAGTCGGGGATCGGGAATTTTTGCCCACACAAAATCCGGCTTGGCTGCGTCGAAATGGCCGGTGACAAAGACCAACACGCTGGCTAAACTGCTACACTTTCTAACCAACGATCGGGCAAAAACGGCGCGGTCGTTGCTTTTTTCCTGGCGACGGCCAGTCGCATTCTGGAGAAAAGACCATAAATGTCTCATTGGAGAAAAGTACATGCGACGACTTCCTGTTTATCTGTTGATCGATACCTCTGGCTCCATGCACGGCGAGCCGATCGAAGCCGTGAAAAATGGCATGCAAATGCTGGTCTCCAGTTTGCGCCAGGATCCCTATGCGCTCGAGACCGCTTTCATTTCGGTCATCACCTTTGCCAGCGAGGCGAAGCAGGTGACGCCGCTGACCGAACTGGCCCTGTTTCAAGCGCCGGAAATCGCTGCTGCGGGGACTACGGCGATGGGCGCCGCTCTCAGCCTCCTGGCGCAATCCATACAAAACGAGGTGCAGAAAGGAACCGCTGAGCAGAAGGGGGACTGGAAACCGGTCGTCTTCATGCTCAGCGACGGCAGCCCGACGGACGATCTCGGCAGGGGCATCGAGGATCTGCGCAAAGCCAGCGTCGGTACATTCGTTGCCTGCGCCGTCGGCTCGGGGATAGATACCGCGGTGCTCAAACGGATTACCGAAATCGTGGTCAATCTCGATACTGCGGACACGACTTCAATCAAGAGCTTTTTCAAATGGGTGTCGTCATCAATTTCTGTTTCCAGTCAGAAGGTTGAGCAGACTAAAAAGGAAGTGGCCGGTCTGGAGGATCTGCCGCCGCCGCCGCCCGAAGTTAATGTCGTGATCTAAGGAGAAAACCGATGGCAGTCAATCTCAAGAAGGGCGAAGGGGTCAATCTCAGCAAGGATGGCGGACACGATCTGTCGATGGTGACGATCGGGCTGGGTTGGGATGTGGTTGAACAGAAGAAAAAAGGGCTGGCGGGTTTTTTCTCCAAACCTCCTGCCGACTATGATCTCGATGCCATTGCCTTCCTGCTTGGCAAGGACGGCAAAGTGACAAGCCTGGGTCCGCCTGACGCCAACGGCAACACCACCCTGATCGGCGGCGATGTCGTTTTTTTCAACTCCATGCGCCACCCCAGCGGCTGCATCTGGCTGACCGGCGACAACCGGACGGGCGCCGGCGACGGCGATGATGAGCAGATCATCGTCAAACTTGATTCGCTACCGGCCCAGTATGAGACGATCATATTCATTGTTGCCATCTATCAGGGCAAGGAGAACAAGCAATCCTTCGGCGAAGTGCAGAATGCCTTCATTCGCGCGGTAGACGCAAAGAACAAGGAAATTTGCCGTTTCAACATCAGCGGCGACAGCACCTATAGCCGCTTTTGCTCGATGACTTTCGCCGAAGTCACCCGGCAGGGCAGCGGCTGGACTTTCCGCGCCATTGGCACGCCGCACGAAACCGATCGTTTCGTCGACCTGCTGAGAAACTATATTTGAGATGAGCCATGAGCAGGCGACTGTTGACCTACCTTTGCATAGATACCTCCGGGTCGATGAACGGCGAGCCGATCGTTGCCGTCAACGCCGGTTTGCAGGCTTTGCTGGGGTCGCTCCGGGCTAATCCCTATGCCCTCGACAGCGTGCATCTGTCGATTACCGCCTTCGACTCGGAGATCAAGGAAGTGTTGCCGATGACGGCGATCGCCGACGTGATGCTGCCGGAAATCACCTGTCCGAAATCGGGAGCGACGCTCTTGGGAGCGGCACTGGAACACATCTGCGAGCAGACCCAACGCGATGTCCGCAAATCGACCCCGACCGAAAAAGGGGATTGGAAGCCGATCCTGGTCATTCTGACTGATGGCAAGCCGACGGATACCCTGGCTTACAGCGAGGTGATTCCACGCTTGCGGGCCTGCGATTTCGCCACCATCGTCGCTTGCGCCGCCGGCCCCAAGGCCGATCCGAGCCAGTTGAAACGCCTCACAGATCACGTCGTCAGCCTCGATACGATGGATGCGGCGAGTTTCAGCAAATTTTTCCAATGGGTTTCGGAAACCTTTTCCAAAGACAGCCAAAGTCGCGGCGCCACCAGTTCGGTGGAACTGCCGCCGCCGCCGGCTGAACTCAATGTTGTTCTGTAATCGGAGCCTTTATGCGCCGCTTGCCTGTATTTCTCGTTGTCGATGTCTCGGAGAGTATGGCCGGAGACAACCTGCGCAGCCTTCAGGAAGGGATGGAACGCATCATCAGGACCCTGCGCACGGATCCGTATGCGCTGGAAACCGTCTATCTCTCCGTCATCGCTTTTGCCGGGCGGGCGCGTACACTCTCCCCGCTGGTCGAACTGGCGGCCTTCTACCCGCCCCGCTTGCCGCTGGGTTCCGGTACTTCCATCGGCGGCGCGCTGACGCACCTGATGGATGAAATCGACCGCAACATCAAACGGACTACCGCCGAGCAAAAGGGCGATTTCCGGCCGCTGGTATTTTTGCTGACGGACGGCAAGAGCACCGACGACATGGGCGCGGCCTTGTCGAGATGGAAGCAGAACTACGCCAACCGGGTCAATCTGGTCGCCGTCGGGATCGGCCCCCATGCCGACTTGCAGGGACTTTCCAGCATTACCGAAAACGTTCTGCGGATCGAAGCCGCGACCGAACAGGAATTCAAAAAATTCATCGACTGGATCAGTGCCTCGGTCAGTTCGCAAAGCCGCAGCGTGTCGATTGGCGAGCCAGCCAAGGTCAACTTGGCCAAGCTCGACGATTCGATCATGACAAAAATCGATTCCATTACCCAGGCGACGGCGGTAGACGAAGATTTCGTGATCGTCACCGGCAAATGCCAGAGCATCAAGCTGCCTTACCTGATGAAATATGAAAGGTTGCGGCAGGATGTCGCGACACGGGATTTTCGCGTCGATGCCAGCCTCTACAATCTGGTCGGCGTTTACGCTGCCGAAAGAGACTTTGAAGAATTCTCAGACCCGCGAGCCAATGCCCGCACCATCAACAGCGACGCCCTGGTTGGCGCGCCGGGCTGCCCCCATTGCGGTGCGCCGATTGCCTTTGCCGTGTGCAGTTGCGGCCAGGTTTTCTGTGTCAAGGGCGCTGGCACGGCCACCTGTCCCGGCTGCAACTCGACGATCACCATGAGCCAGGCCGATGGCGGCTTCGATGTGACGCGGAGCCGGGGCTGAGGCATGGCGCCGCGCAAGGCTTTTCTGCTCTCTCTCCTGCCGGAAGAAGCGCCTGCCGATCTTGAGCAGTTTCTCGGCGGTGAATCCGGCCAAGTGCTGTTCGAGCATTTCGAGCAGCAACTGCGCGAAGCGTGGCGTCAACGTCCGCCGGAAAAGGCGGCGGACGCGCCGACCGGGACAGCCGAGCGGCTTCGGCTGCCGACAGTTCCGGTAGCCGAAATTTTGACCGCGCCGGAGTTGGCGGCAGAACCTGCCGACGCCAGCGCGGCAATACCGCAGGATCAAGAACTTCCCCCGCCCGCCGCCGCTGAAGCGCCAGCCAGCCCGGCGCCGGAAGCCGACGCCGACGCAAAAGCGAGCGCGGAAACATCCCAGCCGCTGGCAGAAGGTTCCGATACGATGCCTACATCCGCGCAAAAACCGCGCCCCGTCCTGTTCAAACTGCGCAACGGCAAGCAGTCCCAGCCTTATGCCGAAGCCATTACAGCCGTTGCCGAGACCGGGGTTGTCGTCCTCAGGGTCGAGTTGCCGCCAGAGCTTGGGCTTGCCTATTACGGCGACAGCGGGGAAGTCAAGGGCACGCCGAAAGTCAGCGGTGATTTTTCGGGCGCGGTCGGCTATCGCTTCGTCGATGACCCGACAAAGACACTGAGGATTGGCAAAGTGGCTGTCTATATCAATCCCGATCCGACCCTGCTCTGGAAAAACCTGGAATCCGACCGCAGCGACCCTTTCTGGAAAGAAGACGAACAGGCGCAGTTGATTTGCGGCAAGGAGCGCCGCATCGTTGTGGCGCGCAAGCGCGGCCGTTCACACGCCCATGTCGGCAGCTTCTGCGATGACGACTATTTCGTGCACCATGACCCCGATGGCGGCTGGTATATCGCTGTCGTTGCCGATGGGGCCGGCAGCGCCAAAACTTCCCGGCACGGTTCCCGTGTTGCCGTCCGCGCAGCGGGGCATTATCTGAAACAGGTTCTTCAGGGCGAAACCGGCGGCAATATCGTCAGGGAAGTCCAGGCTGTGCAGAACGAAACCGACCCGGCCAAGCGGCAAGATCTGCAAGCGGTTCTGCACCGGACATTGTATGGCGCTGTCGGGCATGCCGCGTACAAGGCGATGCAAGCCCTGCTCGATGAAACCAAAAACCGTCCCGGACTGATCGCCTCGGTCAAGGATCTGGCGACCACCCTGCTCGTCGGTATTGCCCGCCAATGCGGCGAGCAGTGGCTGTGCGCGGCGTACTGGGTGGGTGATGGCGCGGTCGGCGTCTATGACAAAAACAAATCCATCGATTTGCTGGGCGAGGTCGATTCCGGCGATTACTCCGGCCAGACCTGCTTCCTTGATGTCGCCGAAGTCTCCGGAGAGGCGATGCTGAAGCGCACCCGCTTCGTGCTGCGCGACCATTTCACTGGTTTCATATTGATGACCGATGGTGTGTCGGACGCCAAGTTCGAAACCGAAGCCCGTCTGCTGCAAATTGGCGCCTGGGATCAACTCTGGGCTGATCTGGAAAGCGGCGCCAGCTTGTCCGAGCCTGACGGCAAGGAAGACCAGCGCCTGCTGGCGTGGCTCGATTTCTGGTCGCCGGGCAATCACGACGACCGAACCATCGCAATCATCTACTGAGATTTGGCATGGCAAGAATCGTAACCCTCAAAGCCAGTGACGGCAGCACGGTGCAGTTTGTCGACGAAGTCAAAGCCCAGGGCGGGGTCAAGGATGTCATGTTCAGCCCGGATGGCGGCTATGTTGTGGCTTTTTTCCGGGACAAGGCCAATCCCGCCGCGCGCGAGCGCCTGCTGCAAATTACCGGCCCCTACCGGGAAAAAATGTTCAATCAGGATGGCGGGGACTACCTGCGCAATCTGTACTGCTGGCCCACTGCCGTAGTCGAACATGAAGGGCGGCTGGGCGTTGTCGTGCCGTTTTACCGCAGTTGTTTCTTTTTTGAATACGGCAGCCGCAACAACGACATGCTGGGCATCCGCAAAAAGGAAAAAGTCGGCAAATGGTTCGCCACGCCGGGACATCGCGCCCGTTTTCTTGATCCGCGGGAACTGGGCGACTGGATGCGCCATCTGAAAATATGCCTGATGCTGGCCCGGGCGGTCCGCCGCATGCATATGGCCGGCCTCAGCCATAGCGACCTGGGTTACAACAATTGCCTGATTGATCCGACGACCGGCCAAGCCTGCCTGATCGATATTGATGGCCTGGTTGTTCCTGGCCGTCACCCTCCAGCGGTCATTGGCACGCCGGATTTCATTGCGCCGGAAGTCGTCAAAACCAGTCATTTGCCAAAAGAGGACCCGCAGAGAATCCTGCCCTCCCGAACCACCGACCTGCACGCGCTACCCGTGCTCATCTACATGTATCTGCTCTACCGCCACCCGTTGCGCGGGGACAAGACTCATGACGTGAACGACTCCCAGCGCGACGAAGAATTGATGATGGGGGCCAATGCCCTGTTCGTCGAGCATCCCCAGGATCGCTCCAACCGCATCAAAGCGGCCAATGCCAAAGCCTCCGAACTGCCCTGGAGGGACACCGACCGTTTGCCCTACACTATCACCGGCCCCTATCTGGCGGACTTGTTTCTCAGAAGTTTCGTCGACGGCCTGCATCATCCCGGGCGGCGGCCAACGGCTGACGAATGGGAAACCGCGCTGGTGAAAACGGTGGATTTGCTGCAACCCTGCGCCAACCCCAATTGCGAACAGAAATGGTATCCGTTCGATAATACGCGCCAACCCAAATGTCCGTTCTGCGGCACGGCGCATCGCGGCAAGCTGCCGGTGCTCAATCTCTATTCCTCCCACGCCAAGGGCAAATTCATGCCCGATAACCATCGGATCATGGTTTACGATGGGCAGTCGCTGTTTCGCTGGCATGAAAGCCGGTTCATCTTTCCCAACGAAAAACTCTCCGCCGACGATGCCCGCCGGGTGGGATATTTCGTCCAGCACCAGGGCAACTGGTATCTGGTCAATGAGCGGCTGAGCGGCATGCGCGATGTCAGGGCCGGGCAGGATATCCCCGTCGGCGAAAAAGTCCTGCTCGATGAGGGCGCGCAAATCCTGCTCTCCCGCGAAAACGGCGGCAGGCTGCTGGTCGTTCAGATGGTCGGGAACTGAACGCCGCTAGCAGCAACCCCGCATTCGGGCGTTTGGCGCCGCCCCTCAGTCCTTGCTGCCGGCCTGCCAGCGCAGGCCCCAGTTGTAGCGGTGGTCGAGTTCCAGGTGGTTGCCGACGTATTCGGCCAGCTTGGTGATTTGCAGGTTGCCATTGACATTTTCCAGCATGGCGATGCCGCACATGTTCATTTGGTTGTTATGCACGTCAAGACGCACTTCCACCGGGGGCTGGTTGGGCGCGGTAATGGTCACCAGCGCGTCGGCTTCACCCCAGTTGGCGACGCCTTCGTAAATAAAGGCATAGACACAGATGCGGCGAAATTGCTGGAGGCGGTCGCCGTTGATGTAGAGAAATTCCCCGCTGGCGCTGGTTCCGGTGCGGTCGTCGCCGGCAAGATGAATGAAAGGCTCGTGGTCGTATGAACCGAAGCTGTTGCCAAGCGCCTGAACCGCGCCTTTCCGGCCATCGGAGAGTTCAAACAGACAGCCGAGATCAAGGTCGATGCCCTTGCTTTGGCCGAAACCGAAGAAACCGCGTTTCTTGCCGCCACCGGATGTCCACTTGAGGTTGCAGACGATGCGCCCATGCCCGCTACCGCGTTTTTCCAGGCTGATTTTGTCGCCGCGCTTTTCCAGCGTGACCTTGCTGAGGTTGACGCCGGAAGGCGCTGGCGCTGGCGCGGGCGGCGGAGGGACCGGCGGCGCTGAGGCGGCGGCGAGGGTGCCGCCGAAATGCGTGACCAGGGCATCCAGTCCGCCATTGAAGCCCTGAGCGGTGGCGGACAGACGCCAGACGCCATCCTTGCGATAGATTTCAAGGAGCATCAAGGCGCGTTCGGCGGCAAAGTCCTTGCCGGAAAAAGCGAAGCTGGCCCGTGTACCGCCTTCGGCAACCAGGTTGGCGCGGGAATCACCCAGGCTGCTCATGGTGCCGTTGCCATCAATGGCGAGGGTGATGGTCATGGCTTCAATGGCGGTCGGAATGCGGCTGAGGTCAAAGGCGAAACTGGCGGGGCCGTTCAGTTTGACGCCGCCGCAAGGAGAGGCTTTCTGGTTGAAAAAGACCATGTAATCGTCATTGAGGAGCTTGCGCGCAGCGTTCAGGCCAAAGCACGAAACATCAATCGTCAGTGGGCCGGCGGCCAGCGCCAGTTCGATGCTGAAAGCGCCGGATACGCCGATATCGGCCAGTTTGACACGCTGTCCTCGAGCAATTTGCATGATGAATCCTTTCTGACGGTAAAGGGATTGAACAAAGTTTAATTGACTTGCTCGATGCTGCCGAAATGTCTTGCCGCCAATAGTACCGCCTGTGCCCAGGGACGATGGGTGGCAAGTTCGCACATGGATTGGTCAAAGCTGAATACGCCCGGCGCATCGGGCGCCAGAATGCGCACGGCGGCGTTGATGTCGCGTTCGCAGACCCGGTAATGCCGTTCTATCAACGGGATCTGGTTTGGGTGAATGGCCGTTTTGCCAACCAGGCCGTGATTCAGGTCGTACTCGATTTCGCGGCTGAGTGTTTCGGGGTCGTCCATATGCTCGAATACCGGGGCGGACAGCGAGAAACCTTGTGGTATGAAAATGGTCGCCAGCCGCGCGATGACGTGGCCGAGCGGTGTTTCGTATATCGTGCGGCCCCTTGGCCGACGCATGCGTAGCAGCGCCAGCAGGTCGTTGCCGCCAATGCGCAGGCTGAAAATCCGGTTGCGCCGACTGGGCTGTTCGAGCAGCCGGAGAAAATCGTACATTGCGCTTTCCCTGAACGTTTCGCTGGTTTCCAGCGTCGGCATGACCCGATGCGGATGTCCCTGGAGCGGTTTCAGATAGTCGTCAATATTTTCAGCCGTTACTTTCGGTAGCACGAAACCTGTCAGTTGATCGGCGCCAGCCATGTTCAGTATGGCCTGCAATATTTGCGGATTGCGCGCTCGCACGAAAATCAGCCGGTCGGTTCGCGTTTTGATGTGTCGTAGCGCCTTGGCCAGATTACCCAGCGCGTCGGGGAGGTGCTGGGCGGAGACGGAATCCTCGGTGCAGACGATCAGTGAGCGAACCGAGGCCAGGCGTGTGCCGGCCGCGATTTCGGCAAGCGCATGGTGGGTCGCTGGCACGTAGAGAGAGGCGCCGAGTTGGGTGGGATCAGGCATCGTGGGCACTCCGAATGATTGAGATGGCATGTAGCGGTAGATGGGGACGTTCTTCGACGGCAACGCCTTTTTCGTCGGCCAGGGCGAGCAGGTGACGGACGGCGGCATGACCGCGGTCGCGCACGATTAGCCGCTCTGGCAGTCTCCTGAGCAGAACCCGGGTGGCTTCTCCGATACCGGGTTTGATCAGGTTGCGGTCGGTGATGCCGTAACGCGCCATTTCCGTTGCGATGAAAGCTTCACTGCGGCGCGCGAGGGATTTGCGGCGTTGCTCTGAACAGGCTCGCCGACCAGGAGCCGCCGGTTGATCGGCATGGGGTTGCAGGCGCTTGGCCGTGTTGACGATTTCATCCACGAACCAGACGGACAGGTCGTGCTCGGCGAATTCGCCAAAGTAAACGCAGCCATGAAAATCGCCGGGGCCGATCACCTCGTTCAGAACCGAACGGCTGACAAGACCGGAGATGGTCGCGTTGAGGATGGACGAGGGAATCAGGTAATCGTCGGCGCTGGCCGCGCAGAAGGCCTTGCCCGCCAGGTCGGCGAGAACGTAAAGATGCGGCGGGATGTGGGTTTCCCGGCGGCGGTTGTAGGCGGTGACCGCCCGGCAGAGTTCGTCGCTGATGACGCCTTTGCCCGTCCAGCCGTCGATGAAGACAATCGATTCGGGAGCCGCGCCGCGTTGCAGGATGGTATCCAGCGCGTTGGCGTCGATGCCCCGGTCGCGGATGATGGAAATGGAATAATGCGGGATGGCGTGGCCGGTCAGTTTGCGCAACAGGTGCGCCAGTATGGCGCCGATCGGGGTTCCCGCGCGGGCCAGCGAAACCAGGGTTGGGCGCGAGCCGACTTGTTGCAGGATGTCTTGCGCCAGCGTCAGGCAATCTCTGGCCATACGCTCGCGGTTTTCTTCGAGGGCGGCATAAAAGAGGCGGCGATAGCGTTCGGAGGGCAGTTTTTCCGGCGTCAGCATTTCGCTGTAATGCCGTTGGCCGGACTGAATCAGGCGCTCCTTGTCGTGGATGTCGGCAACCATCGTGACCGGGATCGGTTTGAGCAGAAATTCAACATCCTGTGCCCGGTAGCTGCCGTGAAAACCGGTCATGGCCCCTCCATGCGGCCAGTGGCGATCTGGCTGCCGTTGGGAACGATCAGGTAATGACAGGCGCCCATGAAGCCGAGGTCGATCAGGCTGTCACCCATGCCGAAGGTGACGATGTCGCCATGTTCGGCAAGCAGTCTGGCGCGCAGATAGTCAACGGCGTGACGCTTGTCGAGCCATTTCGGGATCAGGGCGAGGTTGTTGTGGTTTTCGTGTACCACGATCTCCTGACCGGCCGGGAGCCTTGCCAGCAGGGAACGGATCAGGGCCGTTGCCGTGGCGATCTGGCCGATGTCGCCGCTCTGTGACTTGGCGACGACGTAAAAAGGAATGTCGGCGTCGCGGATGAGGCGCGCCTTCAAGTCAAGTCCCGCTGTCAGGCACTGGTTTTCGATCATCGCCAGCAGTTCGGTCAGCAGCGGTTCGGCATCACTTGCCGCGGCGCGGCTGCGCGCCAGCCATTCGGCATCGAGGGAACCGTCGGCGTTGAGAATGATACCGCCATAGTCGAGGATGGCCCCGGCGGTAAAGCGGATGGCGACGCGCCGGAAAGCGTCAATGTTGCGCGCGGTTACTGGAATCACGGTCATTTCGCGCTGAAACATTGCGAGCACGGATTGTTGCGCCGGGCAGGCATAGGAGATCGGGCCGCCATCAGGGAGATAAGCCATCGCTATCCATGATTCCCGCGGCGGCTGCTTGCGACCGCTTTGAAACAGGGTGTCGTCGAGGTCAGTGAACAGAAATTTTTTCAACCCGCGACTCCGAGTGAAAGTACAGCAACTGGGCGCCGAGAAGCGCGGCGGTTTGCTTCAGCCTGGCTGAAACAGGGGTCTCATGACAAAGCAGGATGTGATCATATTGACCCGGTTGATGGTTGTACAGGTAATTCGGGATGCCTTCCCGATAGTTGTCGGGAAAGGTCAGCGTCTGTTCGATTGGCCCCCAGCAAAGAATGGGCGAGCGCGTCGTGGCGTGTGTCAGAACCTTGGCCTGGGTCGCATCGGCGAGGCGGCGGGCGAGGACGAAAGGCGGGTGCATGAATTCTCCGGTGCCGAGAACGAGAACGCGATCTTCCGGCTTGACCGTAGCGGCAAGCTCAAGGACAAGCGGTTCGGGCACAGTCAGCGCCGCGCCGCGCCCGCAGCGTCCAAAACCGCCGTCCTTGAGGCGGGGCGCCCGGGCCGCTTGGGCGATGGGGCCGGCAGAAACAATCGAGCGGCCATTCGGGGCGAATTGCCATTCGCCTTCGAGCAAGGCGCCGGTACTGAGATTGGCCGCCAGAGCCTCCTGTAGCGACGCTTTCCGCGCCTTGCCAGTGAAATCGGTGATGGCGGCCAGATGGATGTGGGTCAGTTGCGGAGCAATGCGGCGCAAGGCGCGGGCAAGGTTGATGAAGGTATTGCCGGTACTTATTTCATCGTCGATCAACACCAGCGAACGGGCCTCGCGCAGCAGAGTCCGCTGTGCCGGGCAATTGGGCAGGAGCAGCCACTGCTCGGGCGCGTGGCTGTGTGTTTCGGCGAACGGGACGGGAGTGAATCCGTCGACACGGTAACGGGTCGTTTGCAGATAGATGCCGACAGCATTGCCATTCCGGCGCAACCAGGCTTCAAAGACGCCTTGTCCGAGGCAGGTGGCGGTTTCCGCCAGGCCGACGAAGATCTGCGGGCCGGGAAGCCCATTGATGCGCCGGGCGAGGCGTTCATGGATATCCTGCATGTCCTGTGGCGGGACGGGCAGGTGCTTGCCGAGGACATGCGATAAAAACAGGAAAGGGCGCTTCGGATTGTTTCTCGCTGCGAAACTGAACAGTTTTTCCGGCGCCAGATCCGAGCGGTGAACCCTGACCTCGATTCTGCCGCCCGGCAGATCGCCGCCCAGTCCATAGCCGGAAAAATTGCCCGATGCCTGAAGCGTCATTGCAGCACGGCGGCCTGGTTGAATTCTCCGACCCGCAGCCCGGCCTGAATGGGCGGAATGGTCAGCGCATCGTAACCCCGGTCGAAACCTGCCAGCCCGAGATAAGGCAAATTGGGGCCGGCCAGGCAGGCCATGGCGATTCCGCCCGACATCCGCGGGTTGACTTCGAGTAGCCGCAAGCCGCTTCGGCCTTCGCGGAACTGGATGTTGATGAAGCCGTTCAAGCCGAATTGCGCGATGATCTGGCGGCAGGCGCGCTGTATGTCTTGCCGTGGGTCGATGATCTGTCCTTCGCCTGGACGGCTGGACTTGCGCCGGGCAACGGCGCATTTGAGCGTGCCCCGGTCAGCGACGCAGTCGACGCTGAATTCGTCCCCGTCCAGATATTCCATGACCAGAAGCGGGGCAAAAGTCCCTTGTTCGCCTAGCATGCGACGTAACGAAACCAGATCAATCTGATACGTATCGCCAGCGGCAAAGATCGAAAAGGCGCTGCGGTCTGCGCGGATTTTGCGAAACCCGATACCGTAAACGGAAACAGCCGGTTTGATGCATAACGCGCCATGTTCGCTGGCAAGTTTTTCGTATGCCGCGTCAAATGAGGCAAGATCGGAGCAAACCGCCCCGACCGGAGGGGGCGCGTCCTGGCACTCGACTGCTGCGGAAAAGCGGTGTTTGTCATGGATCAGTCGGAGTGTTTCCTGATCGGCGCAACTCAACAGGGCGGTTCCCGCTTGGGCAAAGCGTTGATGCTCCGCCGCCAGGGAGGTCGCCTCCTTGCCGGGAACGAAAATATCAATGCGGTGTTGGCGGCAGAAGCGCGCGCACCATTCGAGGTAGCTGTCACCTTTCAGGTCGCCCGGTTCCTCGAAGAATTGATGCGCGTTCAGACGGACGAGCGCATGGGGATTGGGGTGAGAGGCGAACAGCTCGTAGCGCCCATCCGGGTCATTTTCCCGGATCAGGCGCAAGGCGGCGTGGATCGAGGAAAAAGTCCTGTTGAACCAGACGCGCACGAACAGGCCGCTCAGACGTGCGGGACAATCTGCGGCATCAGGTCGTTGAAGGTGCGCCCGACGCCGTTTTCACCGATGGCGTGCATCTTCCATTCATCGTTATGCCGGTACACCTTGGCCATGATCTGGGCCGAATGGTTGCCTTGGATACTCAGTTCGTAGCGGGCGATTTCCTTGTTCGTGGTCTGGTCGAACAATCGACAGAAGGCATTCTTGACCTGCGAGAAATCTTGCCCCGTGAACGAATTGACGGTGAAAATCAGCGATTTGACATTGGCCGGAACCCGGTTGAGGGCGACGCTGATCTGCTCGTCATCGCCGTCTCCCTCGCCGGTACGGTTGTCGCCAGAATGATGAATGCTGCCGTCACGGCTGGCGAGTTGCCGGAACCAGACGACATCCAGCAGGTTCTTGTTTTCATCGAACATGAGGCAGGATGCGTCGAGGTCGATTTCAACGCTGCCACCGCCGAATCCGAAAAGCCCCTTTTTCTTCTCGACCGCATCCCAGCCCAGCCCCATGACGATCGCTGACAACGATGTCCCCGCTTCTTTTTCAAGGCTGATTTTTTGCCCCTTTTGCAAATTGACTGCCATGTTTTTCTCCAGTTAAACGAATGTTTTGATATCGAGATTCAGCGCGGCGCAGATTTGCTCGAGCGCTCGCCGCTCCGTATCTTCAAAATTGCCATCGGCGTGAGCGATGGCGAGGCACACCCGAACAATCAGATGTGATTCGGGTTTGTCCTTGAAAACGGTGATTTTCTGCAAGGCTTCGCCGATGGCGATGGTCGGGTCAAATTCAAACCGGTTGAGGTATTGGTTGAAGGCTTCGATGACCTTGTCCGTGTCGAACACACTCAACTGTTCGGAGTTGCGCACATAACCCATCAGCTTTTGCTTCTCGGCCGCGGAAACCTCGCCGTCGGCATAGGCCATCATGGTCGATCCGGCGACGATGGCTTGCAGCAGATCCTTGGAACGGAATTTTTTCAATTCCGTATTCATGGTCTTGCTGACATCCTTGAACGACTGTTTAAGGGTATCGAGAAAAGACATGGTTGAACTCCAGTAAATTTAACTTTCCGGGGAAGCCGGCACGCAAAAGACACGCTCCGGCAACCCCATTCCCGCTCGCCGGGCAATCAGGACGGTATCGGCCCCGCAGACTGAAAAAGCAATCAGACGTTGACGCCGAAATTTTTCGCCAGAGGGCCAAGTCCCCCTTGGAAACCCTGGCCGATGGCCTTGAATTTCCAGTCGCCGCCATTCCTGTAGATTTCGCCGAAAATCATCGCTGTTTCGACGGAGGCGTCTTCCGAAAGATCATATTTGGCGATCTCGGTGTTGTTGGCGGCGTCTACACAACGGACATAGGCGGCGGATACCATGCCGAAATTCTGGCGGCGGGCCTCGGCGTCATGGATGGTCACGCAGACGGCGATTTTGTCGATGTCCGCCGGTACCTTGGCCAGGTCGACGACGATCGTTTCATCATCCCCCGCGCCTTCGCCGGTGCGGTTGTCGCCGCCATGCTCGACCGAGCCGTCGGTTGACTTCGATTGGTTGTAAAAAATGAAGTCGGCGTCCGAGCGCACCTTGCCGCTCGTGCTGAGCAGGAAGGCGCTGGCATCAAGATCAAATTCCGCGCCATCGGTGGCGCGCACGTCCCAGCCAAGCCCGACCAGCATTTTGCTCATGGACGGAGCCGTCTTGCTCAGATTGACATTGCCGCCTTTTTGCAGACTGATAGCCATAATGCATTACTCCTTGTCGTGGTGAAAAAGAAAAAATCAGGCGACATTGACACCGTGCTGAAGACACAGGGCGTAGAGGCCGCCTGTATAGCCTTGGCCGACCGCGCGGAATTTCCATTCGGAGTCACGACGGTAGATTTCTCCGAAAACCATGGCCGTTTCGGTCGAATAGTCCTCGCTCAGATCGAAACGCAATATTTCCTGGTCGTTATCGGAATTGACCAGGCGCACGAAGGCGTCATGCACCATGCCGAAATTCTGGCGCCGGGCTTCCGCGTCGTGAATGGTGACGACCACGACCAGCCGGTCGACCTGTTCCGGAATCCGGTCGAGCGCCACCTTGATTGATTCGTCGTCGCCTTCGCCCGCACCCGTTCGGTTGTCACCGGTATGCTCGACGGAACCGCAGGGCGAACGGGGCTGGTTATAGAAAACGAACCAGTCGTCTCCCGCCACCTTGCCATTGCTGCCCACCATGAAGATGCTTGCATCGAGATCGAAATCCGCGCCATCGCTGGTGCGGGCATCCCAGCCCAGGCCGATCAGAACATTCTTGAGATTGGGATCTGTTTTCGAGAGCGAGACGTTTTCGCCCTTTTTCAGAGAGACAGCCATACAAAACCTCCATGCAAAAGCTTAATTTTTCCCCTCATCGGGAAGCTCTTCCGGTTTCTCCGGAAAAATCAGCGAGGCGACCACCCCGGCGGCCAGTACGCCGAGAACGATGAGCAGGCTGGTTCCCGGAGAAAGATCGAAGCCGGTGTCGCCGATGGTGTGATTCCAGGACTGGAGGGCCATTTTCGCGCCAATGAAGAAAAGCAGGCAGATCACGGCCTTTTCCAGATGGACCAGGTATTTGGTCAATGCCGCGAGGACGAAATAGAGGCTGCGCAAGCCGAGAATCGCAAAGATCATCGCCGCATAGACCAACAGGGGTTCCTGCGTGACAGCGATGACGGCCGGAACGGAATCAAAAGCGAAAGCGATGTCGGAAGTTTCGATCGCCATCAGGCAGAGCAAGGCCGGCGTCGCATAACGGACACCGTTGCGGGTGACGGCGTTCAAGGCATCCTGGGCGATGATTTCGTCATGGCGCATGATGAAGCGCTGCTGGTGCAGCCGTGTGTAGATCGGCATCAGCTTGCGCGTCAGGCGGACGCTCCAGTGATCGGAGTAATCTTCGATCTCCTCGCCTTCGCTGCCCGATTGCAGCATTTTGACGGCGCTCCAGATGACGAAGGCGGCAAACAGAAAGCCAATGTAAGGGCTGGCGAGAAAAAGACTGGTGCCGATGGCGACGAAAATGGCCCGGAAGACCAGCGCGCCGAGTATCCCCCAGTACAGGATGCGATGTTGCAGCCCGCCTTTGATGCCGAAGGAGGCGAAAATAGCCATGAACACCATCAGGTTATCGACGGACAGGCTTTTTTCGAGCACAAAGCCGGTCAGGTAAAGATCCGCCCAGCCCTTGCTGAAGCGCAGCCATAAATAGACGTAGAACAGCAGCGCCAGGACGATCCAGAAGATGAACCATTTTGTGGCGTTGCCAACCGATATCTCGGTGGCATTGCGATGGGCGACGAGATCAAGGTATACGGAAGCTGCGATGACAGCGAAAAAAATGACAATTGTCTCGATGGGGAAGCCGAAATGTGGCATAAACGACCTTGATCATCCAAAAACGAAAAACTATATCAGAAATTCTTGAGGCGCCGTAAACTGCTGATCTTCTGAGCAGGGCCGGAGCACCATTAACCCTCAATAGCTTATGAAGGAGGCTTGTAAACCTCTGAAGAAAGGCATTACTCCTGATATTTGGACGTAGAGATGAAGCAAGACGAAGGGGTAGCGGCGTTGGTTGCGCGGTTTGCCGGGCTACCGGATAAACGGGTCGAAGGGCGGACAGAACATGATCTGGTGGGCATTGTTGTATTGGCGCTCTGTGTGGTGATGTCGGGAGCCGAAGGCTGGGACGACATTGAAGACTGGGGGCGAGCGCGAGAGGGCTGGTTGCGGAAATACCTGCTTGCGTTGCGGGATACCCGGTCACGACACCATACGGCGGGTCTTTGAAGCGCTATCGCCTATCGAATTGGAACAACGCTTTGAGCAATGGATGGCAGACCTCTGTCCGACGGTCGCGGGACGGATCATCGTCATTGGGCAAGGCCTTGCGGGGATCAGGTCAAGTTGGGCGCGGGCTGAGATCGCTGCATCAAGTCTCGGCCTGGGCGGCAGAATACGGCCTCACCCTGGGACAACGTCCCTGTGCCGAGAAGTCCGGCCATTGAAGAACTTTTACCGGCCCTGGCCCTGAAGGGCGCAGTCGTGACGATGGATGCGATGGGATGTCAGACAGCCCTCGCGCAACAAATTACCGCGGGCGGCGGCGATTATGTTCTGGCGGTCAAGGACAACCA
>JAITMS010000010.1 GCA_031277255.1 Azonexus sp. | reverse complement strand
GGTCAGCTTTTGCGGCAATCGCCGTATACTGGCAACTTCAGCTACGCCGATGTGAAGAAACTGGCGGCAGGCGCGGGCAACGATCAAGATGGCTACCGGCAGGAATTCATCAAGCTGGTGGACATCGCCGCCGCGCTGACGCCGACCAAGCCTGACAACAAGACATCGGGAGTTGTTTCCCTGAGCGAATGATCCTGACCAATTAACAGTGTAGGATGGGTAGAGCGCAGCGAAACCCATCAGGTCAAGGCATCGGCATCATTACCCGGATGGCGTGAACGACGTTGTGCTGACAGGATGTCATGCCGTGGTTCGGGAATTTTTGAAATTGTAGTGATGGGTTTCGCTGCGCTCTACCCATCCTACGTTTGCTGACGTAACGCCGATGCTGGCCTGCCTGACAGGCCAGCGACGCTTGCTTTTATGAGGATTTTCATGCTTACCCATTTGCTGCCATGCTGCGTCGTTTTGTGCGCCGTTCTTGGATTCAGCCACGGCGCGATGGCACAAACGTACTACGAGTATATGCGCTGCGACGATGCCGTTGTGAAAATCGTCGGCGATCATTTCAAACTGGATAATTTTGCATATCCAGAATATGGCAGTGACAAGAAAGAAACGATCGTGGCTGGTGAATGTAAGCCTTGGCCTACGGATAAATCCAGAATGATTGCGGCATTTGCCAATGATGCTGGAGTTGCCTATGAAGAACCTGGAAGTACGGAGAGAAAAATTCAAATCTTCCTCGCGCTGGTCGATACTGAAAAAAAGCAAGTCATTGCCTCTTATGAAACAACCGTCGAAGAAGATGCGTTAATTTATTTCAGCGAATATTCACTCCGACTTGACACTGCACGGTACATCCTTTCAAAAACAGACAGAGCCTTTGCGCTCAGGATGGGCGTAAATCGATGCGGATGTGCCTACGATGGATGTTGGGACGACGAACTCACACTATTCGTCATTTCCGGGAAAAAGCTGCGGCCAATATTGTCTCAGACCATGCAGCACCAGTGGCAATCTGGCGCCACTTGTGGGGGGGAAGGGGAGATCACCGTAATCGGAGCCTCCACTTTTATCGCCATCGAAAATACAACCACAAACGGCTTTGCCAACCTCCGGCTTTCAGTCGCGTCGAACGCCAAAAAGAAGCCGCCGAACAGGGTCATCAAATACAATGGAAAAGAATATGACCTCGTGCAGTGGAACAAAGCGTTCAATGACTGGTGGGAGGTTGTGTACGAGCAGGAAATGGTCCGCCCGCAGGTCAAGCCATGACCCCGACAAACGACCAACCAGACCCCGACGCAACGCTGATGCTGGCCTATCAGGCTGGCGACGCGGGCGCTTTCGATATGCTCTACCAGCGGCATCGCGGGCGCTTGTTCCGTTTTCTCGTCCGCGAAGCGGGCAGCCGCGAGGCGGGTGAGGAAATCTATCAGGAAGCCTGGCTGCGGCTGATTCGGCATCGTGAGCAATACCGCGTTGAAGCCCGCTTCAGCACCTGGCTTTACCGCCTCGCCCATAGCGCGCTGGTCGACCATCTGAGGAAGCGCGGACGCCTCTGGAAGCACGAGGAAACGGTGGAAGAACTGCCCGCCGATGTCGCCTGCCCGCTGCCCGGCCCGGAAGCGGCATGGGGGCAGAGGCTGACGGCGCAGGCCTTGAGCGACTGCCTGCAAACGCTGCCGGAAGAACAGCGCGAAGTTTTTTTGCTGCGCGAGGAAGCGGAACTGTCTTTGCCGGACATCGCCGAGATTACCGGCGCGGGGCTGGAAGCGGCGAAAAGCCGTTTGCGTTACGCCCTGAAAAAACTGCGGCTGTGTCTGGAAGGCCATCAGGTACGCGGGGCGCTGGCATGAACGAATACGAACACGACCTCGATCCTGATTTGCGCGACGCCCGCTTGAGCGCGCTCTACCGGCAGTTGCCGCCGGAGGAACCCAGCGCCGACACCGACGCCGCCATCCGCGCCGCCGCCCGCCGCGCCGTCGGCGCGGGGCCGGGCAATCGCGCCGCGCGGCGCTACATCGGCTGGTTCGCCTCCGCCGCCACGGTGCTGCTCTGCTTCGGCGTGGTCATGCAGATGGAACGGGAGACAAAATCGCCGGATCTGATGCCGGAAGCGCCCGCCATTTCTCAACCCGCCGTGGTTCCCGACGCCGCTCCGCTTGAACAGGAGCGCGCCGCCGCAAAGGAATTTGCCAACGAGGCGGCTAAGGAGGAGCGTGTGCCCATTGCCAAGGCGGAAGCGGCTCCGGCTGGGGAGCCGGGCATGGCGGCAGTGCCCCCTCCCGCGCCAGCCGCCGCCCCGGCGCTGGCGGCCAAGCCCTTCCCGTCGGCGGTGGCTCGCGCGCCTGCAGAACCGCCGCCCGCGCCCGAAGCGATTGCTTCCCCGGAGCCTGCTCAGGAAGCGGTGGCCAGTACAAAGCGCGCCAAACTCGACCCGCGCCGGAGCGACAGCGCCGGACAGACCGCCCCCCAGCCCGTTACCGCCATGATTGAAAATATCGAAAAAATCATCGCCCGCGCCAGTAGCGACATCGAGCAAGGGCGCTGGCCGGAAGCCAACGCGCTGCTCAAGCATGGTCTGGACACGCTGGGCGACCGCCATGCTCGCTCCGACATCATCGACGACAGCGGCATGAAGCAGGTCGCCGCCGATGATCTGGAGCGCCAAGGCGATCTCGAAAAAGCCGCCCGCCTGCGCCTGAAAATCCTTGAGCAGCGCCTCCGGCAGTTCACGGAACAGCCCTGACGGCAGCGGACGCCGGATTCCCGTCAGGAGGCGGCGGCAATGGCTGAGGCCGGGTCGGCGCTCAGGGCGGCCAGCATCGTACCGAATTTGGCTTCCGTCTCGGCCAGTTCGTCGTCGGCCCTGGAGGCGGCGACGATGCCCGCCCCGGCTTGCAAAACGGCGGTGCTGCCGACGAGCAGGGCCGAGCGCAGGGCGACCGAGAATTCGCCGTCGCCGTTTTGCTCAATGCAGCCGACGCCGCCGCTGTACCAGGCGCTGCGCCGCTCGCCGTGGGCCGTCAGCCAGGCGAGCGCGGCCGGGCCGGGATAGCCGCCGACGGCGGGCGTTGGATGGAGGGCGCGGACGAGATCGAACAGGCGGGTGTCCGGCAGCGCCGGGGCCGTCACCCGGCTGCGCAGATGCGTCAGTTGCCCGCTGGCGTGCGCTGTTGCCGCTGCCGCTTGCGGCGCGGCGGCGGCGAGCGGGGCGAGCGCCTGACAAATGGCGCGGACGACCAGCGATTGTTCGTGGCGGTTCTTGCTGCCGGTCAATTCCGGCGAACCGGGCCAGGCCGTGCCCGCCAGCGCGTCGGCGTCGATTTGACCGGCGGCGAGGCGGACGAGGCGTTCCGGCGTTGCGCCAAGAAAGGTCTGGCGGCCATTGCCGCAAGCGAAAACGCGGCTCTCCGGCTGCTGCGCCAGCAAGCGCGCCAGCACCGCCGCTGGCGGGATGGCGGCGGCGGCGAGGAGGCGGCGTTCGCGGCTCAAGACCAGTTTATCGACGCGGCCGCTGGCAATCGCTGCCAGCGCCCGCTCGCAGCGGGCAAGGAAGGCGCGGCGGGCGAGCATGTCCGGCGGCGGCGGCAAGAGCGGCGGCAGGGCGAAATCCGGGCGCTGTGGCAGGCAGTCGAGCCAGCGCCGCCATTCGGCGGCGGCCTCATTGATCCGCCCGGCGGGGATGCTCAAAATGGCCGCGCACTGGCCGCCGCGACTGAGCAGCGTGATGGCCGGGAGGGTCAGCCGGGCATTGGGAAATGCGCCGTCGTCATCCGGCGCAAAGGCAAAACCGGCAAAGGCCACCGCTTCGCCCTCGTGCCGCCAGACCCGACATAGCCCGGCGAGGGCATTGTCGAGCGCGGCGAAGCGGTGTTGGCCGGAACTATCGAGGCAGAAGACCTGGCCAATGCCGAGGCGGAAGTCGCCACGCGCCGCCGCCGCTTGGTAGTGGAATGGAACATCGGCGGCAAGCAATTCCAGCCAGTCGCGCTCGCCCGCGCCCAGCGGCAGGCAGAGGCTGACCGGGGCCGCCGCCGGAGCGCCCGCCGCCAGCCTGGCGAGGCGAGAGGCCAGCGCGGGCGACGCCAGATGCTGCCGAAGCCGGGCGATCATCCGGCGGCGCTGGCGGCGGCCAACTGGCGCAGCGCCGCCCGGTCGAGCTTGCCGCTGGCGTTCCGTGGCAGGCGGTCGACATGGATGACTTGCCGGGGCGCGGCGGCAGCGGGCAGTTGCCCGCTGACGTGGGCCTTGAGCGCTGCCAGATCAGCCGAACCGACGACGACGGCGACGATCAGATCGCCCCAGACCGGGTCGGGGCGGCCGCTGACGGCCACATCGCGGACGCCGGGACAAGCGGCGAGGCAACCTTCGATTGTCTGCGGATGGAGGTTGTAGCCGCCGCTGATCAGCATGTCGTCGGCGCGGCCCTGCACGGTCAGTCGTCCGTCGGCGTCGATCCGGCCAAGGTCGCCGCTTTTGAGCCAGCCATCGGCGTCGAGGCCGCCGCCGTCGAGATAGCCGATCATCACCTGCGGGCCGGAGAGATGGATGCGGCCATCGTCGCCAATCCGTACCCGGCAACCCGCCAGTGGCCGCCCCGCGAGGCCCGCGCGCCAAGGGCCGTCCGCCGGATCATGCGCGGCGACCAGAGCGGCGCTCTCACTCATGCCGTAGCTTGGCCAGAGCGGCCAAGCCGCCGCCGTCGCCCGCTCGTACAGCATCGGCGACAGCGCCGCGCCGCCGATCAGGGCGACGCGCAGGCTGGCGGGCGGCGTCACGCCGTGATCGAGCAAGGCCGCCAGCATGGCGGGCGTCAGCGACAGATGGGTGACCGGATGACGGGCCAGATCAGCGCCGACGGTGGCGGCGGCGAAACCCTCATGGAGCAGCATCGCCGCGCCAGCGCGGGCAGAGCGCCAGAGAATCGACTGGCCGCCGATGTGAAACAGCGGCAGACAATTCAGCCACAGATCATCCGCGCCGAGGCCGAGGCGGGCATTGGCGGCGGTCGCGGCGGCATTGAGCTGGGCCGCGCCGAGCAGCACGGCGCGGGCCTGCCCTTCGCTGCCGCTGGTCGAGATGATGAGGGCAACGCCCGGCAATTCCGGCAACCGGGGCGGCGGCTGGCGCATTGGCGCAAGCGGCCAGAAGGCCCGGCCAGAGAGGCTACAAGCAAAGCTCCAGCGGGCCAGGGCAAGGCTGCCGCCCGCCGCCGCCAAGGGTCGCCCGTTATTTTCCAGGCGCATCGCCGCCGCGCGACAATCGTCCAGCCATTCGCCAGCCGTCCAGGCGCGATCACCAGCCAGCACGGCCAGCACCTCCGGTCGACTGTCGGCGGCCTGTTGCAGAGAGCGGGCGAGCGAATGCTGATCGGCCATGAATGGGCTTGCCTTGCGGGGGCCAGGAGCCGCGATTATACGGATATGACAAACGAAGATGCGCCCGGAGTGTGAAGAATTCCCGCTTGGCATCAAGACAGGACTGGCTCGCTCCGGGTAATATCGCAAAGTCAAGACTGATGATTAGCCGGAGCCTTTTTCCGTGGCAACAACGCTTGAACTGATTAAAGCCATTCGCAGTGGCCGTCTCAAAAAAGTGCGCGCCGCGCTTGATGCGGGGGCGCCGGTTGAACTGGCCGATGGTCATGGCGATCCTGGCCTGCCGATGGGCATTGCCTGCTTCATGGGCTTTGTCGACATCGTCCGTGAACTGGCGGCGCGCGGCGCGCGGGTCAATCTGCCCGACAACCGCCTGCCGACCTCGCCCCTGAGCATGGCCGTGCGCGGCCAGCGGACCGAGGTCGTGCGCGCCCTGATCGAACTCGGCGCCAAGCTGCCGCCGGGCATGGTCACCGGCTTAAGCGAACAGGAACTCCTGGTCGCCGAATGGGAAGCCGCCCGGCGTCAAGGCGCGGCGGCGGACAGCGAGCTGCTGCAAGCCGTCGAAGAAATCGACATGACCGCCACCCTGGGCACCGACACCCAGGTGCTTGAACAGGACATGCTACGCGCCGCGCGGCAGCAGAGAAAAGCCTGAGGCAACCTGGATTCAGGCGCCCGCACGTCAAAACAGGTCATTCCCGCGAGATGACGCATTGCGGATGGTAAATCTGCCGTAAATTGTCAGTTGCCGCGGCTTGGCGCGCCTTGATGCTTCAGATGTTTGGCATAGGTGCTTCGCAATACAGTGATTTCAAATGATATTTTCATAATTGCTCAACTTGGCTTTGGCTGGCACGCAATCTGCTTTAAGATTGGCAGCGGTTTCCCCCGCCCTTTCATTTTCTAAAGGAGATTCAAATGAAACGTGTTCAACAAGGTTTTACGCTGATCGAACTGATGATCGTCGTCGCCATCATCGGCATTCTGGCGGCCATTGCCTTGCCGGCCTATCAGGACTACACCAAGCGCACCCACGTGGCGGAAGGCATGACGCTGGCGGGCGGCGCCAAGGCGTCGATTACGGAATTCCGCTCAAGTGAGGGCAAATGGCCTCCCTCCCAGGCGTCCGCTGGTCTCGCGGCGGCTGCGAGTATCGTAGGCAATGCGGTAACGAGTGTTGCAGTTACGGCCGATACGGGCGTGATCACCATTACCTATAACGACAAGGTTAAGGCTGGCGATACACTCGTCATGACCCCGACCACGGGGACAGGCGGTAGTGTCACGTGGGATTGCAAGGCTGGCGGTACCGTTCAGGCTAAGTGGCGTCCAGCCACCTGCCGCTAATCCACGCTTCGCTTCGTAGTCATAAACGCCCACCTCGTGTGGGCGTTTCTTTTGCTTGCTTTGCGTCATGGAATCTTGAATGAGACTGAACTGGAAGCCCGCCGCATTTTTGCTTGGCGTGCTGGGCCTGGCGCTGCTGGTGTATTGGCCAGGATTGCAGGGCGGTTTTCTGTTTGATGATGATTTCAATCTCAAAGAATTGGGCGCTTATGGCGGCGTGGTCGACCTGGAGACTCTTAAAACCTTCGTTTTTGGTGGAAATTCCGGGCCTTCCGGCCGTCCTTTGTCCCTGCTGAGTTTTTTGCTCGATGACAATACCTGGCCGAGCGAGGCTGCCTGGTTCAAGCCGACCAATCTGCTGTTGCATTTACTGTGCGGCCTCTTGCTGTGCTGGGCCACCTTGTTGCTCTTGCGCCAGTACCGCTTTGATGAGCGTCAGGCGCAGTGGCTGGCGGTTTTTGCCAGCGCCTGCTGGCTTTTGCATCCGCTCATGGTGTCGACGACGCTGTACGTGGTGCAGCGCATGGCACAGTTATCGACGTTGTTCGTCTTGGCGGGCATTGCCGGTTATTTGCATGGCCGCGGCCTGCTCGCCCTCAACAAACGCGCTGCCTACCTGTGGATGACGCTGTCGGTCGGCGCCGGAACCGTACTGGCGGTGTATAGCAAGGAAAACGGGGTTCTGCTCCCCTTGTTGTTGCTGGTGATTGAATTTTGCATTCCGGCGGGGACGGAACGTCCGGCGCGCGCATGGCGGTTGTTTTTTCTCGCCTTGCCCTCCCTGGCCCTGCTCGCTTATCTGGCACGCTTTATCGATTTCTCCGAACATCCTTGGCCGGGGCGGTCTTTCAATCAAATCGAGCGGCTGTGGAGCGAGGCGAGAATCCTGATCGAGTATCTGCGTCTGTTACTCGTGCCGCAGATCGAGGGCAGGGGGTTGATTCAGGATGGTTATCACATTTCCCGAGGCTGGCTGGAGCCGTGGACCACCCTGCCCAGCGTGATCGGGATCGTGGCGCTTTTTATTCTCGGTCTGTGGTCGCGTCGGCGCGCACCCTTGGTGAGTTTGGCGATTCTGTTTTTTTTCGCCGGGCACCTGCTTGAATCGAGCGTGATTGGACTGGAACTGTATTTCGAGCACCGAAATTATCTTGCTGCCGCCTTTCTCTTTTTGCCTCTGGCCTGGGGCCTGGCGCTGCTGCGGGAGAAGATCGCCCCCGCCCTCGTGACGCTGATCGGCGCGTGTTGCCTCGTGATACTTGCCTTTTTGACCTGGCAGCGCGCGCAATTGTGGGACAACAGCGCCAAGCTGGAACTCTATTGGGCTGCCGAAAATCCCGATTCTCCGCGCGCCCAGAACATCATCGCCAGCTATTACCTGCTGACGGGCAGAACCGAGGAGGGCGTGGCTCAGCTCGAAGCGGCTATTGAGCGCATGCCCGGTAGCGCCTTTCTCAATCTTGCCTTGCTGCTGCACAAGGTTCATACCCATAAGGCGGTGGCGCGTGATTTTGCGGCGGCGGGCGAGCGGCTGCGTGTACAGGCTCTCGATGTCCAGGCGATAACGACCATCCGGCAGGTGGTGGAGCAGGCCGTTGCGCCGAAAGCGCCGGATTTCTACCCGGATGCGATGCTGGGGGTTGTCGATGCGATGGCAAAAAACGTGAATTACCAATTGCACGATGCCCAGAGGCTGATGCCCTATCTGAAGGGCAAACTTTATCTCGCCAAGCTCGATCTGGCGCAGGGCTGCGAACAGTTCGAGAAGGCCATGCCCTTGTATGCGGATGTCGGCGCGGGTCTGATGATGACAGTCGAGATGGCTTCTTATCGCGGCTATGCCTGCGCACTCATGTTACTGGACGAGACGGAGCAGATACTGCAAAGTAAACCGGACAAGGCGCTGAATCGATCCAGAAGCGTGTATGAAAGAGAAATCAAGGGCTTGAGGGAAGCCATCGAGCGGGATGCCGCGATATTTGGGCAACCGAAATGACCGGGGTGAAATTGGGGGCATTGTGCGTTTGAGCATTGTTTTACCCGCCAGGAACGAATGTCTGGCGATTGCGGAGACGGTTGGAAAAATCCGGGTGGTTTGTCCTGCCGCCGAGATCATCGTGGTTGATGACGGTTCGACCGATTCAACCGCGCAGGATGCCGCGGCAGCGGGGGCGATGGTGGTTTCTCACCCGTATTCCCAAGGCAATGGCGCGGCGATCAAAACCGGCGCGCGCCGCGCCGCGGGCGAAATCATCGTCTTCATGGATGCCGACGGGCAGCATGACCCCGCCGACATTCCCCGGTTGCTTGAGCGCTTGGCCCAAGGTTACGACATGGTTGTCGGGGCGCGCGGCAAGGGGTCGCAGGCCAGTGTCGGGCGCGGTCTGGCCAATGCCTTTTACAACCGTCTGGCAAGCTATATGACGGGCCACCGGATCGACGATTTGACTTCCGGCTTTCGTGCGGTGCGGGCGGAGAAATTCCGGGAATTTCTCTACCTTCTGCCCAACGGTTTTTCTTACCCGACGACATCGACGATGGCTTTTTTCCGGGCGGGTTACACGGTGGCTTATGAACCGATCCACGCGGCGCGGCGCGTTGGCAAAAGTCATATCAAATTGCTGCGCGACGGGCTGCGCTTCTTGCTCATCATCTTCAAGATCGGCACGCTCTATTCGCCACTGAAAATCTTTGGCCCGGTGGCGGCGCTGATGTTCCTGCTGGCGACCGGCTGGTATGGCTACACTTTTCACACAGCGGGGCGATTCACCAATATGAGCGTACTGTTGTATTCGGGCGCGGTGATGGTTTTTCTGATGGGTCTGATTTCGGAGCAGATCACGGCGCTGATGTACCGGGGCCGTGAGTGAGCGTGGCGTCGAATGTGGCCGGAACAGATGGCGGGCAAGGTCGGCCAACGCTGCTGGTGTTGGCCTCGACCTACCCGCGCTGGGTCAATGACCCGGAGCCGGGCTTCGTGCACGAACTGGCGCGGCGTTTGACCGGACGGTTTCGTGTGATCGCGCTCTGTCCTCATGCCCCAGGCGCGTTGACGACCGAAAGAATGGACGGGGTGGAGGTGGTGCGTTATCGCTATGCCCCTGCTCGCCTGGAAACTCTGGTCAACGACGGCGGCGTGGTGGCTAACCTGCGCCGTCAGCCATGGAAATGGCTGCTGGTTCCCGGATTTGTCTTGATGCAGGCATGGCGGGCCTGGCGTTTGTGCCAGACGCAGAAGGTGGCCGTCATTCACGCCCACTGGCTGATTCCGCAAGGGGTGATCGCGGCAGCCTTGCAATGGCTGCCCGGCAGGCCGACGCCCTTCCTCGTCACTTCGCACGGGACCGACTTGTATGCGCTGCGCGGTCGAGTGCTGGCGGCGCTCAAGCGCTGGGTTTTGCGGCGCGCTGGCGCGGCTACCGTGGTCAGCACGGCCATGCGTGATGAAATGGCGGCGCTGGGGGTCGATGTAGGCAAAGTCTCCGTTTTACCGATGGGCGTGGACATGCACGGGCGCTTCCAGCCGCAGGAAGGTATGGGTCGCTCATCCAGCGAATTGCTTTTTGTCGGTCGTCTGATAGAAATCAAGGGTTTGCGTTATTTGATCGACGCCCTGCCTGCCGTGCTGCGGGAGCGACCGGAGGTGACGCTGACCATTGCCGGTTTCGGCCCCGACGAACCCGCCTTGCGCGCGCAAGTGGCCGCCAAGGGCTTGGGTGAAGCCGTCCGCTTTCTGGGCGCGGTGCCGCAACAGGAATTGCCGCGGCTTTATCAGCGCGCAGCGCTGCTCGTGGCGCCATTCGTGCAGGGACAGTCAGGCAGCCAAGAAGGGCTGGGATTGGTTTTGGTAGAGGCTATTGGCTGCGGCTGTCCAGTTATCGCCGGCAAGATGCGGGCGCTTGCAGATGTCTTCGGCACTGGCGCCGATGACTACATCGTCGATCCACGCGAGGATGGCGCGTTGGCAGCAGCCATTTTGCGGGTGCTGGACCAGCCTGACCACGCTGCGAAGCAGGCTATGCACATGCGGGCGGCGCTGCTGGATCGTCTGGATTGGTCCGTCAGCAGCCAGCGTTATGGCGATTTGGCGAGTCAATTACTGGAATCAGCGTCAGAGTAAATTGGCCCCACTCTGGATAACTCACGTCATGTCACCGGCCTTGCAACGATAGACCCTACAATGAGATATTGATTTTTGAAAGGATGTTGCATGGACAACGGACGCAAGCCGTCGCGTGGAGCGAGCTGCCCCATGAGTCAGGAGCCTGCTGTCTGGTTTCCCGCCATTCGTGTCGAAACAGGGACGGATGTGTTCACGGAACGGCTGGCGGAAGGATTGCGTCAGCGCGGACTGCGCGCTGAAATCACCTGGCTGCCGCGGCGCGCCGAATACGCGCCGTGGACGGTATCCGCGCCGCAAGCGCCAGCCTGGGCCAACATCACCCACGTCAACACCTGGTTGCGCCCGCGCTTTTGGCCGCGCCACCTGCCTATTATGGCGACCATCCACCATGCCGCGCATCACCCCGATGCGCGGGTCTATAAAGGGGTTGCCCGCGCCCTCTATCATGGCCGATGGATTGCGCCGAATGAACGCCGCGTGCTGCGTCGCGCCGACCAGGTGGTCGCTGTCAGCCAATTCGTGGCCGATACTGCCCGCCAGACTTTGCTGGATGTTCCCATGCAGGTCATCTACAACGGCGTCGATATTGAGGTGTTTCGCCCCGGAGGAGAGCGGGGGCGCGCCGGAAAACCTTTCAGGCTGCTATATGTGGGGGGGTGGAAGAAAATGAAAGGCGTTGACCTCCTGGCTCCGATCATGCGCGAGCTGGGCGATGGTTTTGTGCTGCGCTATACCGGCGGCTCTGACCCTGTAGCGGATAAACTTCAAATGCCCCCCAATATGCGCGACCTCGGCCGTTTGAGTGGCGATGCCGCAGTGGCGGCAGCCATGCAAGATGCGGATGCGCTGCTGTTTCCGTCACGCAGCGAAGGTTTTGGCTTGGTGGCGGCGGAGGCCATGGCCTCTGGCCTGCCTGTGATTGCGACGAGCGGTTCGTCGCTCACCGAAGTGGTTGACGATGGCGTGACCGGCCTGCTATGCCCGCAAGGCGACGCGCAAGCCTTTGCTTCGGCGGCGCGCGCGCTGGCGACAGACGCAACGCGCTACGCCCGTCTGTCCGAAGCAGCGCGCCGCCGCGTCGAACTACGTTTCTCCACTCAGGCCATGCTGGACGGTTACATCCATGCCTATCGCGCCTGTCTGCCTTGATTGATGGCGCTGCAGAGAGGAAACTTCCGGGTA
>JAITMS010000151.1 GCA_031277255.1 Azonexus sp. | reverse complement strand
TTTTCCACTTGTCGTAGATCACGTCCAGGCGCAGATCGGAGGTCTTGTTGAGGGCGTACTGGCCGAACAGCGAAACCCGCAGGTGCTTGTCGGTGATGTCAGACGGCAAGATGCCTCCTCCTGCGGGGGTAATTGCAGCAGGAAGGCCAGTCGCGTCCACCCAAGCGGCAACATCGTATTGGCCTTTGCTCTTCGTCCATTCCAGATTACCACCGGTGCGGAATTTGGAAGTTGCCTCCCACTTGAAACCCAAACCAAGGGAATCGGCGCTGTCTTCAATGTCCCAACGGCGGGTTTGTGTGATGCTGTTGCCATGACGCATGGTCTGCTTCGCCTTGTTTTCGTCATAACTGTACCAAGCATTGAAGCTCAACTTCTCGCTAACCGTCCAAGTGGCGTCGAGGCTGTACAAGCGAGCCTTGCCTTCTTCCAAGCCAAGAGGGTTGTGGCCGCTGTATTCGTCCTTGCCGTCTTCAAATACAAATTGCAAACTGAGGGCTTCCAGCGGCGTCCAGTCCAGTGAGAAGCGGGCCTTGTCGCGCTTGCGGTCCGCCGTGTTGAAGGGACTGAGTTGTTGAGTGGTCCCCGTCGGGAGGGCCATTGGGTCGAAGCTCGAACCATCACGTTTGGCATGAACCCAAGAGACACTGCCATTCAGGGTGTCAGTCAGAGAACGGCGCAGTTCCAGGCGGGTGGTTGTTTCATCCAGCTTGGTGGGGAATCCCAACTGAACCAGATTGGCTGGCTCCATCGTCTGCTTCAGGTCACGCCTCTGGCGTTTTTCCTCGACACTGCCGACCAAGGTATATACATCGGCAAAACGATAGACAGCCTCCAGTTTGCCGCTGAGCGTCCGTATGGATTGGTCAAAGTGGGGGTGGTCGTGGCCCCCTTGATTAAAAAAATTAGTACCGTTTGGCGTTTTGTCATCCTTGTCGTGATAACGCAGATTGGCATTGACCGAAAAATCCTTGGTGATACGCGAGGTCAGGCCAAGCTGCATGAGCGTTGTCACAACCTCGCCTCCCAGGTTGAGTCGCGGATTAGTGGCGCTTTGGTCAACAAAACGCTCATCCTGTGTGGCGCGAGCGTATTCGAGCTTCAATGTGGCGCGTGTATCCTTGGTGAAGTTGTAGCCTCCATTCAAGAAGAGCTGGTGCGCCTCGTTACCTGGGGGCAGGGTATAAGTACCGATACCCGATGTCAGCAAGGGTGAAATATTGTTTTCATACCAACTGCCGTTGTAGCCGCCGCGAAGTTGGAGCTTCTCGGTCGTCCAGGAGAGCGAGGCTTCCATTTGGCGCGTGGTGCTGTCAATCGGCTCAGGCGCAAAGTTGTTCCCTGTACTCCAGTTTCGGGCACCGGTCTTGTCCTCGTTTTTGTAACTCAGGTTGAAATCAAGCCCTGTTTTGCCGTTCTGATACAGATTTTTGTAGAAACCGAAGTTCATCTGTTCGCGTCGGGTGCCCAGTTTTTTCTTGTAGATTGGCTGGGTACCTGATGTTGCCATATTTGGCGTGCCGATGCCCGTCACGTTGGTCCAGTAGGTATTGGGATCCTTGCGCTGGATACGGCTGTACTCGAAGCTCGCGCCAATGTCGCCCTGGCGTAGCACCTCGGCCTTGATGTCACGGTTTTCCAGACCGAGATTGCGTGCTTCGAGCTTGTACCAAGTGCCGGTGTCGTTATCCCGCTTGGCGATGTCGGCTTCGAATAGACCGTAGACGCCCTTGTCTTGCATGGCGTCGTACATACCCGTCTGGCGGCGGTCGCCCGACCAGTTGCCGACGCCGATGGAGATGGTGCTATCGGGTTCGATGAGTTCGCTGATTTCATCAGCCAATACGTTGTTACCGAACACCCCGCTCAGGATGGCGGCGACGGCGCTCAGGCGAAACTGTTTTTGCGTCATCATGGTTGTTTCCCCTCTATTTCCGGAAATTAGCATTGCCAGTAGTCGCGTTGCTGCCGTGAATATTCGAGTGGCAGTTCATGCAGGCGCGGCCATTTATGAAGGCTTGGCCGTCAGGATTGCCGGAACGCGACACGCTACTCATGTTTTGCGCGTGGCTGTTTCCACCGTGGCACTGTTGGCACAAGAGAGGCGCGCGTTGCACCAGCAAACTTGGCGTCGTCGTGCCATGCGGCTTGTGGCAGATGCCGCAGTCTTCGGCCACCGGCTGGTGCTCAAATACAAACGGCCCGCGTTTTTCCATGTGACAGGTGTAGCAGGTGTCGTTGGTGGAGGATTTGATGAGGCCCTTCGGGTTGTCGTTGTGCACGTCGTGGCAGGAGGTGCAGCCCATCTCGCCTTCCGGCACCGGATGGTGGGTCGGGCGGATCATCTGGGCGCGCTGCTCCTTGTGGCAGGTGTAGCAGATTTCGGTCTGGGCGAAGCGGTCGCGCGCCTTGTCGCGCCGGGAATGGACTTGGTGGCAGGAAACACAGGCGACATCACGGCTGGCGTGGGTGCTCGATTGCCAGTTGATGTGCTTGCCGCCCTGGTGGCAGGAGAGGCAACGTTCGTTGCGCGTCTCGGCTGGCGTGGGGGTGTTCTTGGTAAACAGGATGCTCGGCTTGGGCGGCTTGCCGCTGCCCTTGTAGTTCATGTGGTCGTCGCTGTCGCCGTGGCAGTCGGTACAGGTCGGCGTGCGGCCATCAGCCTGCGTGCCGTGCTTGGTCTTGCCGATGGAGAGCACGGAAGGGTGCAGTTCCAGCATGCCCGGCGCGGCGTCGTCGGCTTCATCATGGCAGCCGGTGCACTTGGCGTCGCCCTTCAAGATGAGGTCTTTTTTCTCGGCCTTGGCCTCCGCCTCGGCAGCATGGATGACCGCCTGCTTCTCATCGGCAGCGGCCAGTTGGATTGGCGCAGGCGTTCCGACGTTGGCGGAAACGCTCTTGGCGGCATCGGCGGCGAGCGCCGTTGTCGCCAAGAACACGCCGACGCAGGCCGTCGCGGCCAGCAATTTCCTTGCAGCTTTCATGTGAACCCCCGGATTAACCCCGTTATTGCGGGCCGACACGGATGGTCGGCCTGCGCGATTTGATTTTTACTGCGCCAGAATCCAGTGCAGCAGGTTGTCGATCTGCGCCTGATCCTTGGTGTCGATGATCTTGTGTTCTTCCTCGGAGCCGTCTTCGAGCTTGACCTTGGGGGCGGTGGTGATGTTCTTGAGCATTTCCTTCATGCCTTCTTCTTCCTTGCCCTTGAATTTCTTGGCGATCTTCTGGTAGGACGGGCCTTTCTTGGTCTTGTCGATGGCGTGGCACTTGAAGCAGTCGTTTTTCTTGGCCAGCGCCTTGGCGGCATCCGCATCCACTTCCGCCTGAGCAGTCGCGGACAGGGAGAGCAGGACGGCAGAAGAAAGCGCCAAGGTGAGGCGGGTAAATGTGATTTTCATGTTGTCTCCTCTACTTTAAAAATTTGCAGAACTTCTTCCCGATTCTTGAACCAGGCCAGCCGTTCCAACGATTGCGACAGACTACCGAGCGGGCAATGATCCTGACATCGGTAAAGGATTAGTTTTTTTATAGGAAAATTCCTATTCATTAATCCTCAAAAATAATTATCAAACTGAGCATTAAGGATTGCAATCACTATTTCATTATGGTGAACGCGGGAGATGGGCCTGGGCGGCGGACAATAGCCTCTCTCCCCTTGTGGGAGAAGGGTTGAGGAGAGGGGGCGGAGGTTGAGAGGCATCCTGACCGGGTTGCGCTGCGTCAACGACTCCCCTCTCCCCCGGCCCCTCTCCCGCAAGCGGGAGAGGGGAGTTGGGTGGCGGGCAATAGGCACCCCTATACCGTTCGGGCTGAGCCTGTCGAAGCCCGGTTCAAGCCTCGTTCCTCTCTCCGCACCGCCCTTTGACTTCGCTCAGGGCGAACGGTATTTTGATTGGTATGCACTTGAAGCAAAACCGCGCTCAATCGTCGGTCACCGGATGAATCGCTGCGGCGAGTTGGTTGGAGATGGCGTAGTGGATGAGTTCGGCGGTATTGGCCAACTGCATTTTTTCGAGGATGTGCGTTTTGTGGGTGCTGATGGTCTTGACGCTGAGCGAGAGGCGTTCGCCAATCTCGGTGAGGCCAAGACCGGCGACGAGCATGTTGAAGACCTGGTATTCGCGGTCGGAGAGCCGGGTGTGGGGCAGCGGTTCGGCGCTGGGGCGGATGCCGCGCACCATGAGGCGGGCGACATTGTCGCTGATATGGACGCCGCCGTAGGCGATGCGGCGGATGGCGGAGATCAGGACATCGCTGTCGCTTTCCTTGGTCAGGTAACCGGCGGCGCCGGCATGGAGGGCGCGTACGGCGTATTGCTCCTCGTGGTGCATGCTGAGGATGAGGATCTGGAGTTCCGGTTTTTCGTTTTTGAGAATCTTGATGAGATCGAGGCCGCTCCGCCCCGGCATCGAGATGTCGAGGACGACGACATCCCAGTCGCGTTCGCGGACGCGGGCGATGACCTCGTTGCCATTGGCGGCTTCGCCTTCGACCGAAATATCTCCGGTGTCGGCGAGAATCTGCTTGAGGCCCTCGCGGATGATGGTGTGGTCATCCGCCAGCAAAACCTGAATCTTGCTCTTGTACATCGCGCTCCTCCATCGGGTCATCATCCGGCACGCTGGCCTCAATCAGGGTTCCTTGTCCCGGCGCCGAGACGATCGACAAGTTGCCCCGTAACATTTCCACCCTTTCGCGCATGCCGAGCAGGCCGATGCCGGCCCGCCGCCATTTGCCGACCGGGTCGAAGCCTTGCCCGTCGTCCTCGATGGCGAGCCGCCAGTAGCCGTCGTCACGAAAGAGGCGGACGCTCGCCTGGCTGGCCTTGGCGTGACGGACGATATTGGTCAGCGATTCCTGAAGCAGGCGAAACAGCGCCGTGGCGACCGGGCTGCCCTGGGGCGGTTCGTCTTCCGGCAGGTCGAGCGTGACCTGAAGGCCGGTGTGGTTGGTAAACTGGTCGACATACCAGGCGGCGGCGGCGGCAAAACCGAGATGGTCGAGAATCAGGGGCCGCAGTTCGGAGGAAATGCGGCGCGTGGCGGCAATGGTCTGGTCGATCAGGCCCTTGATGGCGTCGATTTTGCCGCTCAAGGCCTCCGGCTCGCCGCCGAGATGCCGATCCAGCCAGGAGATTTCCATGCGAATGCCGGTCAGGAGTTGGCCGAGTTCGTCGTGCATTTCGCGCGAAATGCGGGTGCGTTCCTCCTCGCGGGCGTTTTCCAGCGCCGCCGACAGTTTGTGCAGCTGGCGATTGCTTTCGAGCAGTTCGCGCTCGGCGCGGCGCTGGTCGGCGAGGCTGCGAAAGACGGCGGTGAGCAGCATTTTGCCGCGAACAATGGTACTCCACAGGCTCAATTCGACGGGACGCGGCTCGCCATCGCGGAGCAGTTCGATCAGTTCGATCCGGGGCTGGGGGCTGGCGGCGCGCGCGCTTTCCTCGATATGACGGCGCAGGGTTTGATATTGCGGGATGTCGAGGCGAGCGGCGAGGAGTTCGTCGATCCGGCGATCAACCGCCGCCGTGGCCGGGATGCCGAATAATTGCTCGGCCCCCTGGTTGAAGGTGATGACCCGGCGCTCGGCGTCGAAAACGACGATGGCATTTTGCACCGATTGCATGACGTGGCGCAACTGGTCGTCGCTTTCCTCGATGGCGGCTCGGAGGGCGGCCCGGTGCAGCAGGTTGCGCACCAGAATCAGGGCGACGGCAAGAATCAGCAAGACGCTGCCGCCGCCGATCACGATTGGCCGTGCAAGGCGCTGCCAGGTCAGGAGCGCGTCGTCCTCACGAACGGCGACGCTGATCGCCAGCGGGTAGCCGGAGACGTTGCAGTAGGCGGCAAACAACGGGCCGCCGGGGGTTTGCTCCTCGGTCTCGACAAGTTGGCCGGGCGGCTCGTCGCGCAGGCGGAGACGCACCACGGCGGGCATGATCTGCTTGCCGATGGCGTTGTCATCGTGCGGACGGCCCGCCAGGAGGTAGCCATCTTCGTTGAGCAACTGGATGCGGCCAATGAAATCGAAGCCGATCCATTGGTAGAAGGATTCAAAATGCTCGATGTTGACCGCCGCCACCAAGAGGCCGCGGAAAGCGCCCTTGGCGTCCCCCAGGCGGATCGCCGCGTAATAGGTCCATTGCCCGTCTACACGGGCTTTTTCCGGGGCGCTGATGAAGATGTCGTGGTCGGCGTCGCCATCGGCGAAATGGCGGAAAAAACCGCGCTCGCGGACGACGAGATGGCGCGGGAAATCCGGGCGGGAGGAATTGACGACGCGGCCATCCTGATCGACCACGAACAGCGATTTGATCTGCGGCCGCCCGCTGGCCTTGGCCCGGAGCAGCATGTTCACCGCCGAACTGTCGAGGGCGAAAGGACGCCAGATTTCCTCGGCGAGCTGGTCGCGGGCGCCGTACAGGTTGAGGGCGACGCCGTCGAAGGTGCGCGTCGTCTGTTCGGCGAGCAGGCGGCTCAGACCGGCGATCTGACTTCTGGCGGCGGCCAGTTCCTGGCGGCGCAGGTCGACGATCAGGGCGCCAGCGCCGAGGATGATGCCGAGCACGACGAGAACGGTCAGCAGCATCACCGCCCTGGCCGCGTTGTGATGACTGAGCCGTTTATTCTGGCTGGGCTGCCGGGTCACGATCTATTCCCCGTCCGCCTGACGGGCCGCGCCGCAACGGCGGCCTGAGCCAAAGCCAGGGGCCGAAATCTGAGCCGTTTTTGCCAGTGGTCAGACGATTCCAATACGTCGATTTCCTTTCTTTTTTTACATTCAGAAGACGCATGAAGTTGTCATCGCGGCTTGTAAAAAGTCGCCGGTTTGCCGCCGGTTGGCCAACAAGCGCGTCTGCTGAAGCGAGGGCATGGAGCGGGCTGCCTTTTCTGGCGGCGCCAAGCCCAAGTTACCCACACGAACCGCAAGAACAGATACAGGAAAGAGCATCGACCATGATAATTGAGAACAGCATCAAAAACGCCGAAATCGTGCGGGTAGCCGCGGGACAAACCGTGACGGCGGCAGCGGACAGGCGCGAGGCATTTGTCGTTGCCGCGCACCGCGCCGATGTGGCGAATTTTGCCCGCGACGGCAATGATTTGGTGATTGCCTTCAAGGACGGGTCGAAGATTCGCATCAAGGGTTTTGCCGCCGATGGCAATCAGGCCGATATGCTGGTCTTCCTCGACGGCGAGGCCGCCTACTGGGTGGATTTCGGCAGCGCCTGGGGCGGCGGCGACGGGGTGATCGAGGCGCTGGTGCAGTACATCCCGATCGAGGATCAGGACGTGACGGGGATGATTCTCGCCATCCTCGGCGGCATCACCGCGGCGCTGGCCAGCGATGACGACGACGGCGGCGGTGGTGGGACGGGCGTAAACATCGTCAAGCCGTCGCCGCCGCCGCAAGCGCCGACCAACGTTACGGTCAGCGACGAGGACGGCGACGGCAAGCCGGAAGCCACAGGCAAAGCCGAACCGGGATCGAAAGTAACGGTGAGTTGGCCCGATGGCTCGACCTCGACGACGATGGCGGACAACAACGGCGACTGGACGGTGGAGGCGGAAAAGCCGCAAACCAGCGGCGATGTGACGGTGAAGGCAAGCAACGAGGCGGGCGAGGACAGCCCGGAGGTGACGATACCCTACAGCGACATCACGCCGCCGCAAGCGCCGACGCTGCTGGTCAATGACCCCGACGGCGACGGCAAGATCAACGCCAGCGGCACGGCGGAGCCGGGTTCGACAGTGACGGTGAGCTGGCCGGACGGCACAATCACGACGACGACCGCCGACAACAATGGTAACTGGTTGATCGAATCGCCAGCGGTACAGGGCAGCGGTGAGGTGAAGGCCAAGGCGACGGACGCGGCGGGTAATGACGGGCCGTCGACGACGGCGACGTGGGATACCGCCAAGCCGCAAGCGCCGACAATTTCGGTCAATGATGCGGACGCCGATGGCCGTATTGACGCGGCAGGTACCGCCGAGCCGGGCGCGGAAGTGACCGTGACCTGGCCTGACGGTACAACCTCGACCGCCGCGGCGGACGAGAACGGCGACTGGTCGGTTGAGTCGCCGACAGTGCAGGGTAGCGGCGACGTGACCGCTAGCGCCGACGACCAGAGCGCCACTGCGACCTGGAACGACACCGTGGCTCCGCAAGCGCCGACGCTGGCGGTGGGCGACCCGGACGGTGACGGCAGGGTGAACGCCAGCGGCACGGCGGAACCCAACTCGACAGTGACGGTGACCTGGCCGGACGGCACAACCTCGACCGCGCAAGTCAACAGCGGCGGTACCTGGAGCATCGAATCGCCGAGCGAACAACCCAGCGGCACGGTCACCGCAACCGCCAAGGACGCGGCGGGCAATGAAAGCGGCTCGGTCACGGCGCAATGGGATACCAATACCCCACCGGCGGTGACGGTCAGCGTTGGCGACCCAGATCAGGATGGCCGTATCAACGCGGCGGGCACGGCGGAGCGGGGCGCAGAGGTGACGGTGGCCTGGCCGGATGGCTCCACGTCAACGACGACGGCGGATAGCGCAGGTAACTGGTCGGTGGAATCGCCCACGCCGCAAACCAGCGGCAATGTCACCGCGAGCGCCAAGGGCGATAGCGCAACGGCCTATTGGAACGACACGGTAGCGCCGCAAGCACCGCTACTGGTGGTCAGCGACCCGGATGACGACGGCATGATTAACACGGAAGGCACGGCGGAGCCGGGATCGAAAGTGACGGTGAGTTGGCCGGACGGCACGACTTCAACGACGACCGCCGACAACAATGGCAACTGGTCGATCGAGTCGCCAACGGCGCAGGACAGCGGCGAGGTGAAGGCCAAGGCGACGGACGTGGCGGGCAATGACGGGCCGTCGACGACGGCGACGTGGGATGCCGCCAAGCCGCAAGCGCCGACAATTTCAGTAGACGACCCGGACGGCGATGGCCGGATCAACGCGGCGGGTACGGCGGAGCCGGGTTCGGAAGTCACCGTGACCTGGCCGGATGGCACAACTTCGACCGCCATGGCGGACGAGAATGGCGACTGGTCGGTGGAATCGCCGACGGTGCAGGGCAGCGGCGACGTGACCGCGAGCGCCGATGGTCAGAGCGTTACGACGACGTGGGACGACACCGTTGCCCCACAAGCGCCGACGCTGGTTGTCGGCGACCCGGACGGCGACGGCAAGGTGACCGCCAGCGGCACGGCGGAGCCGGATTCGACGGTGGCCGTGCTGTGGCCGGACGGCACAACGTCGACCGCGCAGGTCAACAGCGGCGGCACCTGGAGCGTCGAATCGCCGAATGAGCAGCCCAGCGGCACCGTGACGGCCACCGCCACGGACGAAGCGGGGAATGAGAGCGACCCGGCCACGGCGCAATGGGATACCAGCACCCCGCCCGTCGTGACGGTCAGCGTCGGCGACCCGGATCAGGATGGCCGCCTCAACGCGGTGGGTACGGCGGAGCCGAAGGCGGAAGTGACGGTGACCTGGCCTGACGGCAGCACTTCGACC
>JAITMS010000106.1 GCA_031277255.1 Azonexus sp. | reverse complement strand
CGAGGACGTGAACCTGCTGCCGAACAAAATGTTCCTGCGGATGCTGCAAGCTCCCGGCTCCACGCCCGAACAATTCGCCGCCAACGCCCGCACCCTGTTCACCGCGATGAAATCCGGCGGCATGGTCGGCTTTGAAAAAGTGGAATGGTTCAACGGCGGTCTGTTCGACGACGACAACGCCCTGCCGCTGCAACAAGCCGACATCGACAACCTGCTCGCCGCCGCCAAACTCGACTGGTCGGAAATCGACCCCTCCATCCTCGGCACCCTCTTTGAGCGCGGCCTCGACCCGGACAAACGCAGCCAACTCGGCGCCCACTACACCGACCGCGACAAAATCATGCAGATCGTCCGTCCGGTCATCGTCGAACCGCTGGAACGCGAATGGGCGGAAGCCAAAACCAGAATCGCCGCCGAACTGGACAAAGCCGAGGCCAAACAAGGCAGCGCGCGCAGCAAAGCACTCAACGCCGCCACCGCGCTGCATCAGGAATTTCTCGAACGCCTCAAACGCTACCGCGTCCTCGACCCCGCCTGCGGCTCCGGCAACTTTCTCAACCTCTCGTTACTCGCCCTGAAAGACATCGAACACCGCGTCAACCTCGAAGCCGAAAGCCTCGGCCTGCCCCGCCAATTCCCCGGCGTCGGGCCGGAAAACGTGCTCGGCATCGAACTCAACCCCTACGCAGCGGAACTGGCGCGAGTCTCCGTCTGGATCGGCGAGATTCAGTGGATGCGAAGGAATGGCTTTGAGGCTTCACGTAACCCGATCCTGCGCTCGCTCAACACCATTGAAAACCGCGATGCGCTGCTCAACGAAGATGGAACAGAAGCGGCATGGCCGAAGGTAGATGCGATTGTCGGTAATCCGCCGTTTCTGGGCGGTAGCAAGAAGCGCGGCGAACTGGGCGATGATTATTTCAACCGACTGAATGCGGTATTTGACCAACACGTTCCCGGCGGCGCGGATTTGGTGTGCTACTGGTTTCATAAAGCACGGAAACAAATTGAAGCCGGGCAATGCGAAGCGGCGGGGCTGGTGGCAACCAACTCCATTCGCGGCGGCGCTAACCGCGCCGTGCTGGACGCCATTGTTGCCGATACTCCTCTCTCCCCTCGTGGGAGAGAGGCCGGGAGAGAGGGGGAAATGTCCAGTCACGCTCTACGCATCTTTGAAGCATGGAGCGACGAACCGTGGGTCAACGAAGGCGCGGCGGTGCGGGTGTCGATGGTGTGCTTTGGCAAACGCGACGGCGCAAGGCTGGATGGACAAGACGTTGAAACCATCCACGCGGATTTGACGGCGATCAGCGGGCTTGATCTTTCACGTGCTGTGACGCTGGCTGAAAACGCGAATTGCAGCTTTCAGGGGCCATCCAAGAAAGGCAGTTTTGACATTCCCGGCTCCCTTGGTCGTCAATGGCTTACTTTGCCCAATCCAAACGGTCATTCCAATGCGGATGTCGTTAAACCTTGGCAAAACGGACGCGATATTGTCCAATTTAGAAGGGATATGTGGATCGTTGATTTCGGCGTCACAATGCCGGAGGCGAGTGCTTCACTGTATGAGGCTCCCTTTCAATATCTCTTGGATCATGTCAAACCAGAGCGTGACAAAAATAATCGTGAGGCTTACAGAAAATATTGGTGGCGTCACGCGGAAGCACGTGTCGCAATGCGCAGTGCCCTATCCAAACTGCCGCGATACATTGCTACAGTCCGTGTCTCAAAGCATCGGATTTTCGTTTGGGTAGAAGTTGCAATTCTTCCAGATGATAGTCAGATTGTTATCGCTCGCGCCGACGACGCCACCTTCGGCATCCTGCATTCGCGCTTTCACGAAATCTGGTCGTTGCGCCTTGGCACGTCGCTTGAAGATCGCCCACGCTACACCCCAACCACCACCTTTGAAACCTTCCCCTTCCCCGCAGGACTCACCCCCGCCGACACCAAAACCGGCGCCCCCGACACACCCCAAGCCAACGCCATCGCCGCCGCCGCCCAACACCTCGACACCCTACGCAACAACTGGCTCAACCCGCCCGAATGGACAGACTGGCTCATCACCCCCGAAGAAGAAAAAGCCGCTTTCCCCAAACGCCCCGTAGCCAAACCCGGCCACGAGTCCGATCTCAAAAAACGCACCCTAACCAACCTCTACAACCACCGCCCCGCTTGGCTCGACATGGCGCACAAGGCGCTCGACCAAGCCGTCGCCACCGCCTACGGCTGGACGGACTACACGCCGGATATGACGGATGAGGAGATTCTGGGGCGGTTGTTCAGACTGAATCAGGAAAGGGTCTCTTGAAACGACATCAAGTCAGTAAAAATAACGTGGAAATAATCACGCCAATACCCATTAGAACAGCAGCAATTAAAACAGATTGCCAAAGTTTTTTGACGCGCAATTTCTCTGCTTCAGCAGCCAGCTTTGCTATTTCTGCTTTGATTTTCAACTTTTCCAAATCTTCCATCTGTTCCATAATTCCTCCTCAATCGCTATTGGTTATCAACGTGCAAAAGCGGCTAATTGGGGCCACCCATCACGGCTAACCGTGGCATCAAATCTAGCGCCCCGCCGTCACCGTCAACCGCACCCCCAACGCCGCGCAAACCTTGGCAATCGTACCAAAACTCGGATTGTTTTCGCCGGATAGCGCCTTGTACAGACTCTCCCGACCGAGGCCGGTTTGTTTGGCCAGTTCGCTCATGCCACGAGCGCGGGCGACCACGCCAAGGGCTTTGGCGATGAAGGCGGGATCATCGCCTGCTTCCTCGAAGCAGGTTTGCAGGTAAAGTTCTATCGCCTCTGGACTATCGAGGTACTTTGCCGAATCCCAAGGGCGCAGCGTCGGTTTTGCGGCCATGATTCACACTCCCAGTTCACGCGCCATGTGCTGCGCGGCTTTGATGTCCTGCTTTTGGGTGGATTTGTCGCCACCGGCAAGCAGCAGATAGATCGTCATGCCGGTACGCTTGAAGTACACGCGGTAGCCCGGCCCATAGTGAATCCGCATCTCTGAAACCCCTTCGCCCACCGCTGCGCAGTCGCCGAAATTGCCCGCTTCCGCCATGTCGATACGTACCTGAATTTTTGTCCTGCCGCGCAGATCAGTCAGCGCATTGAGCCAGTCGTCAAAAACATCGGTGGTTTCGATGGTGTTCATCATGAGTATTGTATCCTATTTTATACATGCGTCCATAAAAACATAGGCCGGTTCCTATGCCCCCACCCAGAATCTGCGCCACTGCAATATCCGTCTGCGCAAAATCGTTTCCCTTAAACAGGCTCACCCGTAGCCTTTGCTTCGCCAGATCAATTCAGGCGCTGAACTTCTCCCCAACTTCCGCGCCTAATCTCCGCTTCCATGTCCTCCTCATTCCGCGCCGGTTGGCATTTCGATAACAGTTACGCGGCGTTGCCCGGCGCGCTTTATGTGCGCCAGAATCCGGCGCGCCGCGCTTTGCCGTCGCTGGTTGTTTTCAACGCGGCGTTGGCGCGGCGGTTGGGGCTGGATGGCGAGGCGTTGCAAAACGGCGAGGCGGCGCGCGTGTTTTCCGGCAATGCCGTACCGGCGGGCGCGGCGCCGCTGGCGCAGGCGTATGCCGGGCATCAGTTCGGCGGTTTTACCATGCTCGGCGACGGGCGGGCGTTGCTGCTGGGTGAGCAGATCGCGCCGGACGGGGCGCGTTTTGATGTCCAACTCAAGGGCGCGGGCCGCACGCCGTTTTCGCGCCGTGGCGACGGCAACGCGGCGCTGGGGCCGATGCTGCGCGAATATCTGGTCAGCGAGGCGATGCACGCGCTGGGCATCCCGACCACGCGGAGCCTCGCCGTGGTCGCCACCGGCGAGCCGGTCTATCGTGAAAGCGCGCTGCCCGGCGCGGTGTTGACGCGCGTGGCCGCCAGCCACATCCGCGTCGGTTCCTTTGAATACGCCCGTGGCATCGGCGAATTGCCGACCTTGAAGGCGCTGGCCGACTACGCTATCCGCCGCCATCACCCGGCGCTGAGCGGGGCGGCAAACCCGTATCTGGGACTGCTCCATGCCGTGATCGAGCGGCAGGCCGGGCTGGTCGCGCGGTGGATGCTGGTCGGCTTCATCCACGGCGTGATGAATACCGACAACGTGAGCATCAGCGGCGAAACCATCGACTACGGCCCCTGTGCCTTCATGGACGCCTATCACCCCGACACGGTGTTCAGTTCCATTGATGACCAAGGCCGCTACGCCTATGGCAACCAGCCCGCCATCGGGCAGTGGAATCTGGCCCGCTTTGCCGAAAGCCTGCTGCCGCTCATCGCCGCCGAACCAGAGACGGCGCTGAAGCTCGCCGCTGCCGCCATCCGCCGCTTTCCCGCCGTTTATGAGGCGGCCTGGCTGAACGGTATGCGCCGCAAACTCGGCCTGCTCGACGCACGGGCGGACGACGCGGCGCTGGCCGCCGACCTGCTGGCCGCCATGCAGGCGCACGGCCTCGACTTCACCAACACTTTCCGCGCCCTGACCGAGCGCCAGACCATCGACCACGCCGCACCCGACATCCAGACCTGGCTGACGCGCTGGCAAGCCCGCCTCGACAACCAACCCGCCCCGCGCGGAGAGGCGCTGGCCGCCATGCGGCAAGCCAACCCGGTCATCATCCCGCGCAACCACCAGGTCGAAGCCGCGCTGGAAGCCGCCGTGAACGACGGCGACCTGGCCCCGTTCCTGTGCCTGCACGCGGCCCTGGCCCGGCCCTATGACGACACCCGCGAAAACACCCCTTACCGCGCCCCGCCCTTGCCGTCAGAGCGGGTGTATCAGACGTTTTGCGGGACTTGAGCGGGAGGCTGTGCGCCTCGTGGCGCTGTGCAACAGCTTATTGAAGCGGCAATTTGAGCGTTTCCGGTTCAAGTGCTTACGGTTTTCCCCTCGCCCGCTTGCGGGAGAGGGTGGCCGCAGGCCGGGAGAGGGCCAGCGGCGTAGCCATTGCCGCTGCCAATCGGGACGCCGCCCCTCTCCCCCTTCGACTTTGCTCAGGACAGGCCCAGCCCCTCTCCCGCAAGCGGGCGAGGGGAGCAAAGCGCATGGGCGCGGAAACGGATGTCCACACTTGAACCAAAATCGCGCTGAATATTGAACTCCCTTGCCGAGCTTGGCCGATTTTCAAAAAAATCATGCCGCCAGCGATATGATTAGCGTGGTGCTGGAAACGGCGCTCATCGTTGGCGCTTGACGTGGAAGGGGTACGCATCATACTTGCGCTCCGGTCTTTTCTATTCGCCCGGCAACTAAATATTGAAGCCCCGTTCGGGCTGAGCTTGTCGAAAGCCCGCTCTCTGCACCGCCCTTCGACAGGCTCAGGGCGAACGGTAGTGGGTGGGCAATGGCTCAAGTTCAATATTCAATTGCCGGTTCCATAAGCATCCACTGTGCCCAAAATCGAACCTGCCCGCCTTGACTTCGCCGCTGACGGCACGCCCTGCTCCGCTGTTTTCGGCGATGTGTATCACTCGGCTGATGGCGGCCCGGCAGAGGCGCAGCATGTTTTTCTTGCCGGGAATGATTTGCCGGGGCGCTGGCGGGGGCGGCAGCGTTTTGTCATTTGTGAGACGGGCTTTGGCCTCGGCCTCAATTTTCTCGCCACCTGGCAAGCCTGGCGGGATGACCCCCGGCGTTGTCGGCGGCTGCATTTCGTTTCGCTTGAAAAACACCCGCTGACCGCCGCCGATCTTGCCCGCACCCACCGCGCCTGGCCGGAATGGGCGGCGCTGGCAGAACAATTACAGCGGCGCTGGCCGCCGCTGACGCCGGGGATGCACCGGCTTTATTTTGAACATGACCAGCTCGTTCTGACCCTGCTGTTCGGCGACGCGGCGACGGAACTCGGCAGTATCGATGCTTCGGTCGATGCCTATTATCTCGACGGCTTTGCCCCCGCCAAAAATCCCGAACTGTGGACGCCGCGTCTGTGCCGGGGGCTGGCCCGCATGGCTGCGCCGGGGGCGACGCTGGCGACCTGGTCGGTGACGGGCGAAGTACGGGCGGCGCTGGCCGCTGCCGAATTTGATCTGGAAAAACGCCCCGGCTTTGGCGGCAAGCGCCAGATGCTGACGGGCCGTTTCCGCTCGCGGCGGCCTGAGCGCCGCCCTTTGCCGACGGAACGGCGGGCCATCGTGATTGGCGCGGGCATTGCGGGCAGTACGGCAGCCCACCGGCTGGCTGCCGCCGGTTGGCAGGTGACCGTGCTGGAAGCGAGGGCGGCAGCAGGCGACGGCGCTTCCGGCAATCTCGCCGGGTTGTTGCGGCCGCTGCCCGCCGCCGACGACAACCGCTTGGCCCGCCTCACCCGCGCCGGTTTTCTCGCCGCCCGCGCCTTGCTCGAAAGTTTGCCCGCCGCCCGCTGGTCGACCTGCGGCCTTTTGCATCTGGCCCGCGAAGCCGGGCATGAGGCGCAGCAGCGGCGCGCTGTCGAAGACCTTGGCCTGCCGCCGGAGTTTGTCCAATTCCTCGACCGCCAGGCTGCTTCCGAGCGCCTCAAACAACCGCTCCGGCATGGCGGCTGGTGGTTTCCGACCGCTGGCTGGGTGCAGCCGCCGTCGCTCTGCCGGGCGGCGCTGGCGGCTTTCCCGGAGCGCATCGACTGCCACTTGGCGACCGCCGTCGCCGCCATCTCGCGCGATGAACAGGGCTGGCGGGCGCTGGCCGCCGATGGCCGCTGCCTTGCCGCAGCGCCGGTGCTGCTCATGGCCAGCGGCGTCGCCGCGCCCGCTTTCGGGCAATTCGCCCATCTGCCGCAGCGCGCGGCGCGCGGTCAGGTCAGCCATCTACCGGCCAGCGCCACGCCGGCGCTCGACGTGGCGCTGTTCCAGTTTGGCTACGCCCTGCCGGAAGTCGATGGCGTCCGCCTGATTGGCGCGACGACCGCTTACGATGACGTAGAAGCCAATGAGCGCCCGCAAGATCACGCCGAAAACCTCGCCGCCCTCCGCCTCACCCTGCCCGATTTCGCCGCTGGCCTCGCCCCGGAAAGCCTGCGTGGCCGCGTCGGCTTTCGCCCGATGTCGCCGGATCGCCTGCCGATTGTCGGCCCGGTCGCGCCGCCGGACGCCGCCACCAACCGCCGCCTGCGCCATCTGCCCACGACACCCGGCCTGTGGTGCGCCCAGGGCTTTGGCACGCGCGGCATTATCTGGTCGGCGCTGATGGCCGATCTGCTCCTGAGTTATCTCGAAGGCGAACCGCTGCCGCTGGAGCGCGATCTGGCCGACGCCGTGCATCCGAGCCGTTTTTTGCTGGGCGGCAGACGTTAGTAAGTATCCCCCGGCAAAGCCGGGGGCTTTATGATGTGAGCCGCTCAAAGCGGCGAAACGGTGGCGCTAACGCGCCCCGAACCATGCGCCACCTATCGGTG
>JAITMS010000032.1 GCA_031277255.1 Azonexus sp. | reverse complement strand
GTCAATGTCGTGGCGTCGGTGAGCCAACCGTGGCCCAGGTGTGCGAAGATTCAATGTATTCATGTCCAGAGCATCGCATATCTCACATCATTCTGCAATCTCGTGACGGCACTATCTAGGCACTGTTTCCCTATTTTTTGCATTTTGGAAAACCAAGGTCGACAACGTAGCAATAAACCTTGATAGCCCGCCAATGTATAGCTGTGATGGTACGGCTGGAGATGATGTTTTGGCCGAATATCACGGAGCCGATAAAGACGAAAAGAAATTGCCTTTGCTGGCAAAGGCTATTGTTGCATATGCCGAGCAAGCGAAAGCTGCCGAACACGACGGGTTTATGGATGAGGCATGGTATTGCGTAGCAATGGCAAACTTCCTGGCGGGCGTGCTGTACGGCAAATTCCAAAATACAGAAAAGTTGTCAGCAGTTGGCAGGGCGGGCGCAGAAAAGCGGCACTCGCAACCGGGCGGTTATCGCGACCTGAAAACACAAGTCCAAGACTTTTACCGCTCAAGAAAAAAATGGCAAGGCGGTAAAGATGGTTGCGCCGAAGTGGCAGCGAAAAAATTTAACTGCGTATTCAGCACAGCCCGTGGGTATTTGAGAAATATTTGACTAAGCCAAAACCCTTATCAACAGGGGGTTTCGAGCCTATCGCTAGGGGGCAGCGCCTAGGCTCTAGCTGGCATGATGGATTCTATATACAAGCCAAACTGGCGAGGATGAGTCCGTACCAACTCAAACAGGAACGGACACAATGAATCAACTCCCCCAAACCGGCTTCCTTCGCCTGCCGCAGATCATCGGCGACCCCCACAAAGAACCGGCAAGCCCGCCGCTCATTCCTGTCTCAAAGTCAACATGGTGGCAGGGCGTCAAATCTGGTCGCTTCCCAAGGCCGATCAAGCTATCACCTGGCGTAACCGTTTGGCGCGTCGTCGATATTCACGCTCTGATTGATGGTCTTTGAGGTGGCGAACCATGACCATCAAAGAAAAAGCCGCAGGGCTGCGAACCGTGGTGGCTTCCAAAAACAACTATCACGCCGCGCATTCTACCAGCATTGACAAACTGCTATCTCGCCTTGATGGCGTCCGGCGTACCGGCCCTGATACTTGGATGACAAAGTGTCCGGCGCATGAAGACCGGAGCGCCAGCCTGTCCATTCGAGCATTGGACGATGGCCGGACGCTGGTACATTGTTTTGCTGGATGCAGCGTGCATGAAGTTGTCAGCGCCGCCGGTATGACGCTATCTGACTTGATGCCGCCTCGCCAGCCAGCGACCGGGACACCATACCGGCCAGAGCGCCGCCCTTTTCCGGCAGCCGATACGCTGCGGGCTGGTGCCTATGAGGGTTTGGTTATCGCGGCGGCTGGTGCGGCGATTCTTGACGGCAAGTTCACCGACGACGACCGGGAGCGTCTGATAACCGCTGTCGAGCGGGTGCAGAGCGCCATAACCGCGGCGGGGTTGCATCATGGCTGACTCCGCACGCATGGCCGCCGTTCGGCGCGGACAGGCTTTTCTTGACGGGCTGGCAAGCGCACAACAGGGCCAGCCCGCCCCCGGCAAGGCAAAGGATCAACTCGACGCCGGGGGCGCGTCAGCGGACGAATACGCGCGTGATGTCGGTTTGATCCGGGCCAGTGATGTCAAAATCGAGCCGGTCGACTGGCTCTGGCCCGGTTGGTTGGCGGCGGGCAAATTCCATGTTTTCGGGGGCGCTCCCGGCACGGGTAAAACGACTATCGCAATGGCGCTGGCGGCGACCGTAACGACTGGCGGGCGCTGGCCGGATGGAAGCAAAGCGACCGCCGGTAACGTCGTTGTCTGGTCAGGTGAAGATGATCCGGCGGATACCCTCGTTCCACGGCTGATTGCATCCGGCGCTGACTTGGCCCGCGTCCACTTCATTGGCGACGTTCGAGAAGGCAGCGAACGACGATCCTTTGACCCAGCCAGTGACATCGGGCCGCTACGTCGCAAGCTCGCTGACATCGGCGGCGCTCGCCTGCTGATCGTTGATCCCGTCGTTTCGGCAATCGCTGGCGACTCTCACAAGAATGCCGAGGTACGGCGCGGCCTGCAACCGCTGGCGGACTTGGCGGCCTCGCTGCACTGCGCTCTGTTGGGCATCACGCACTTCACCAAAGGAACCAGCGGACGCGACCCTGTTGAGCGGATTACGGGAAGTCTGGCCTTTGGCGCTCTGGCCCGGCTGGTACTGGTCGCCGCCAAACACAAAGAGGATGGCGAGGACGGGCAAACCAGGCGGATTTTCTGCCGGGCAAAATCCAACATCGGGCCTGATGCTGGCGGCTTTGAGTACGACTTGCAGCAATCGGAACTGAGAACCCACCCCGGTATTTTCGTATCGTCTGCCTTATGGGGTGAGCCGGTAGAGGGTAACGCCCGTGAGCTTTTGGCAGAGGCGGATGCGAGTGGCGACGATGGTAACGTGCAAGGGGCACTTGAGGACACAAAGCGATGGCTTTTCAATCTTCTCTCTGCTGGCGGCGCTGTTACATCCAAGGCGATACGCGACAAATCATTGACTGATAATGTGTCATGGCGAACCATTGAACGGGCCAAAAAATCGCTTGGCGTCAAGTCAAAACCGGCGAGTTTTGGCGGCGGCTGGATATGGTTTTTGCCAAGCGACAAAGCCGACGATACCGCCAGTGTCCGCCACACTACGCCAAGTCCGCCACACAAAATTATTGGCGAAGAGTGGGAAATCTTGGCGGACACTGGCGGAGTCCCGGCTAAAAATGGAGGTGACAGACTACCACCCCAGGCGTCAACTTCCGGCTGGATTGAGGTCGAAATATGACCCCGGCGACGATCATCAAACAGGCGACAACCGAGGGGGTGAACCTCGTCTTATTGTCAATTGATAGACTTAATGTGACCGGCGATGGCGAGGCGGTCAATCGCTGGTTGCCGATGCTCCGTGAACACAAGGCGGGAATCATCGCGGCATTGTCGAGCGCCAACATGGGGGCGGCGCAACCTGCCACCCCCGACCCGGCGGCGGTGGAATGCCGGACTTCGCTGCCAACCGTGCCAGCGGACTACGACGACCGGCGGACATGCCAGCAATGCGCCGAGCTATCTCATGTTGGTCACGGTGGTTATTGCATGGCGCGGCTTCGCCGATGGGGGCGGCGATCCCCTTGCAAGCAAGACCTGCTGCAACGCTGCCGAGACTATAAACCGACGGCGGACGATCCCGACCAACGACCCGGAAGAACGCGATGGCCGTGCCTGTAGGCGCGTTTCGCGGGGGCGATGGGCCATTACTTCCCGGCGCGGCGTTCGTCGATTCTGGCGTGATTGCGGGGCCGCAAAGGTACTCCCAAGGGGTGACGTGCGCGGGTAGTTCGCACCCCGATCATTCAGTGTTTTGTGAGGCTCTATAGGGGGGTTCTGAAATGAATTTTGATAAAAGGCTGACTCAGCAAGCATTTGGCAATTTGGTTGGCGTATCTCAAAGCAGGGTTTCCGTACTTATCAAGCGCGGCACGCTACCGTCTGGCGCGACCGGTGCGGAGTGGCTGTTGGCCTATTGCGAGCACTTGCGGGAAGTTGCGGCCCGACAGGCATCGGAAGATGGCGGGCTTGACCTGGTACAAGAACGGGCCTTGCTGGCGAGGGCGCAGCGGGAGGGGATAGAGATCAAGAACGCGGTTTTACGGCAGACATATGCGCCGATTGAGCTTCTGGCGAAGGTGCTTGCCGCCGGTAGCGCCGTTGTTGTCGAGAGGATGGAAGCGTTACCGGCGAGGATGCGCAAGGAAGTACCGGACTTGCCGCTGGCGGCGTATGAGCTTATCGACAGGGTGATGGCATCGGCGCGGAATGAATGGGTGGCGGCCTCCCCCGCCGCCGCCTTGAAGGCTGCCTCAGAGCCTGATGACGAAACATAGGCGGGCAAGGGTAAGGCTTCGCCGCCCCCGAAAGCGCCGTAGCGGGCGATTCTGATAGCCGGTTTGCTATCCATGCCGCTTGCAATCCCTGAATGGTAGAATCGCCAGCGCGGGGCGCAAAAAAGGCCCCGTGGCTGGGGCCTTCGTTGCACTCTAGTCCCGCAAGGGAGGTGAGTCTATGACCAACCCGGCTAAAGGTCGTCGTAAGTGGATCAATCGCTTGATCCGCATGACTATCTTAGTCGTCTTGCTGCTCTACAGCAAGCGCCTTTGGTAGTGTAGAAGTACCCGCCCTGCCGACGACCGCGGGGCGGCTTTCCCGCCAGCCTCCTGGCGATGGGTTCCCCGCCCTCAGGCCGGGTCTTTCAGGACGGCGTGGTTGATCCGTTCCGTTGGCACTACCGAGCCGCAGCAGGGGCAGGGTTCCATCGTTCCTTTGGCTTCCTCCCGCCGGATGGCGGCGTACATCGTGGTCGGCGTTATCCCGACTTCTTTGGCGGCAGCGTAGGGAGTTATCCCCTTCTCTCGCATCAAGCGCAATGCCTCTTGTGACTTGCTCATACCCGAACTCCTTGAAATATTTTTACTATAGCACTCAATAGAGACTTGACAACTCTATAGAGGCGCTATATAGTATATATAACGAAGCACGAAACACGCTCTTTCACAACCCGTCAGCAACATCAAAGCCCGCAGCATCCGGTATCTGGCCGCTGCCAATGCGAACCATAGCGACGCCCCGGCAACAAGCGGAAGGCACAGCCAGGCGCAGCAGAACACAGAGGGCTTTGATGGCGACCAGACTGCCGTGAGTGTCTGGAACTCCGGGTCGAAACAGAAACCGGCCAACAATCACATGGAACAGGTTGGTCAAGGTCTGATGGCGGCGCATGGGACGGACGAGTGATCCAAGCACAGCTAGCCGCAACCCGGAGGAGGCGTTTCAAAAGCGAAGCCCGGCGGTGCAGGAACACCGTCGGGCCTCTCATCACCACTTAGCCCACTTGGAGGTCATCATGGCAACTGCATTCAATCTTACCAACCTTCGCGCCATTGTGCAGGATGGTCAAATCTTTTCAGTCGAATTCATCAAGCGTACCGACGGCACGCTCCGCCGCATGGTCTGCCGCCTTGGGGTGAAGAAGCACCTCACCGGGGGCGGTGCAGCCTATGACTCCAAGGCGCATAACCTCTTGACCGTATTCGACATGGAGAAGGGCGGCTACCGCTCGATCCCCGTGGAATCCGTCCAGCGCCTGACGGTGCACGGCCAGACTTTCAGCTTTGCGGGGGCGTGAAATGAGCAACACGGAGATACAGGAAATTTCAGGCGAGGCGTGCAATATCCTCACCATGTTGCAAACGCTATTTGAGGCGCTGCCCGATGACAAAGCCGACGCCAGAGTTCCAACGCGCTGCATGGTTTTGTTAATTATGAAGGCAGCCGAATCTTTGGTACAAAAATTTTAGGCAGCCATAGAACCGCCACTCCCCGCCCCCGTGGCGGGTTTTTTGTCCGTAGCTGTCCGATACAGTCCGCCCCAAGCGCCATCATTTTGTGGGTAGATTTGTGGGTATATTCGATTTTGTGAAAACGTAGATCGTTGCAGCACAATGAATTTGTGCGATTTGTTCGATAGGGTCAGCACCTGACAACAACCCCGCTCCCGTGGCGGGGTTTTTCTTTGCGGAAAACGTATTCCAGCCGAGCTTGGAGGATGTGATGGCTAGAGCGGTTTTGGTTCAAGTGCTTACGCTTTTCCCCTCGCCCGCTTGCGGGAGAGGGTGATGATGTCACTTTATGGGAGCAAGCGGCATGAAACGCTTATGGATTGGGGCGCTGTTCAGTTTTTTGCTGACGGCCTGTGTTGGGCCGCCGGCGGCGGACATCGCGCAAGAGGAAGCGGCGCGGGCCAGACTGGCCAAAGTGGAGGCAATGTTTCAGGAACGGTGCAAGAAGGCGGGGGAGTTTATCCACCGCACGGCGGAAAATGTGGAGGGGGTGTTTTTGCTCAAGTTGCGTCCCAAGGGAGTTAATTATGGCGATCAATACCGGATGAGCGATCCGTATGGGAATGACTTGATCGGAGACGGCTATATTGAAGTCTTCCTCTGGAAGCGAGATGCGAAAGGGCTTTTTAATACCATAACCGCTGGCGGTTACGGCTACGTCGACGCCATTGACCCGAAAGACGGCAAACGCTACCGCTACACAGGCGGAATGAAAGTTGTCGGAAGGCAAGACCCAACGGCTCACAACATCAAACTTGCCATGAGTAAAAACCCAAACTATGACCTCAATATTTATAGTTTCCGTCTCGATAAAGTTCCCGCTCCCGATCCCACCCCGCGTTATGGCGTGACCTATGACGACATCTCAACCCGCGAGGAGCGTGACTACTGGATTGCGGGCAGTTCACTCAAAGTGATCGACCTGCAAACCAACGAAGTAATGGCCGAGCGCATCGGCTACATGATGGATCGCGGGCAGGGAAACGAAGCAGGCGGGCGGTCGCCGTGGTTGTTTGCGGCGGATCATGCGTGCCCAAGATTTGGCCCAAATGATGACAAAGGATGGGGTTCTTTTAATCAACTTTTTCAAACCCGTGATTTCGTAGAGAAAGTTCTTCACATTACCGAGGAGAAATAACATGCCTACCATTGCCGACTACCTGCAATACGCCAACCCGCAAATCTGACAGAACAAAGTTTCATGGCTATTCCGGCTGGGGTTCGCGTTGCTTCCCCCAAGCTGCCGCATTCAGCCCCTGCGCCCGTGCCCGGTCGGTTTCTCGGTGGCGGCGAGCATTCCGCGCAGGATGTTGATTTCTTCTTTTTCCAGCCGCGCCCGGTTGAACAAGCGGCGCAGTTTGGGCAGCAGGCGTCCGGGTTGGGCCGGGTTGTAGAAGCCGGTGGCGGTCATCACCGCTTCGAGATGGTGGAGGAGTCCGGCGTTTTCTTCCGCCGTTGCTAAAGGGGAAGCAAGCGGCGCGGCCTTGGGCGGCGGCGCCCCGGCGAAGGCGGCCAGTCGGCATTCGTAGCACAGGATTTGCACCGCCGCGCCGAGGTTGAGGGAACTGAAAGCGGGATTGGCGGGAATGCTGACCGCCGCCTGACAGCGCATCATTTCGGCATTGCTCAGGCCCGCCGTCTCGTTGCCGAAGACCAGCGCCACCGGCCCGGCTTCGGCGGCGGCCAGCAGTTCCGCCGCGCCTTCCCGCGGTGTTCTGAGCGGCGGGCCGAGGTCGCGCGGGCGGGCTGAAAGGGCGACGGCAAAAAGGCAATCGGCGAGCGCCGCGTCCAGTGTTTCGACGATTCGCGCCGTTTGCAGCAAATCGACCGCGCCGGTCGCCCTGGCGTCGGCCTCGGCGTCGGGGAAGCGCCGTGGCGCGACCAGCGCGAGATCGGCGAGGCCCATCGTTTTCATCGCCCGCGCCGCCGCGCCGATATTGCCGGGATGGCTGGGACGGCAGAGCACCACCCGGAGGCGCGAAAGCAGGCGTTCTGGGGGGCTTTTCGGGGTCATGGTGTAAAATTCGGCCTTTGCTACCCATACATACGCATCGACTGGCCCCAGCCAACTGATTGCGCTTCATCAATGAATCCAGCACTCAATATCGCCATCAAGGCGGCGCGGCGGGCCGGTCAGATCATCAATCGGGCCTCGAACGAGCTTGATCTCCTGAAAATCTCGACCAAGCGGCCCAATGATTTTGTCACCGAAGTGGACAAGGCCGCCGAAGCGGCGATCATCGAAACCCTGCTTGAAACCTATCCGGCGCATGGCATTCTAGCAGAGGAGTCCGGCCAGCAAGCGGCCAAGGGGGACGGCGAGTATCAGTGGATCATCGACCCGCTCGACGGCACCACCAATTTCATCCACGGTTTGCCGCAATACGCCGTTTCGATTGCCCTGACCCGCAACGGCGCGCTCGAACAGGCGGTGGTTTTCGATCCCAGCCGCAATGAGCTATTCACCGCCAGCAAGGGCGGCGGCGCTTTTCTCAATGAGCGCCGCATCCGCGTCTCGCGCCGCGCCCGGCTCGCCGAGGCGCTGATCGGCACCGGCTTTCCCTACCGGATGTTCGAGCACATCGATCTTTACCTCGCCATCTTCCGGGAACTGGCGCAAAAAACCGCCGGTCAGCGCCGCCCCGGCGCTGCTTCGCTTGATCTCGCCTATGTCGCCTGTGGCCGTTACGACGGTTTTTGGGAATTTGGCCTGGCGCCGTGGGACATGGCCGCCGGGGCGCTCCTCATTTCCGAGGCGGGCGGCCTCATCAGCGACCTGCGCGGCGAAAACCAATATCTTGCAACCGGCAACGTCATCGCCGGTACGCCCAAGGTCTTTGCCCCATTGCTCAAGCTGATCGAGGGTAAGCTGCCGGAGTCGTTGCGCGGCTGACCTTAGCCCTTCGTTGCCCGTCCGATTTTGCTACTATCGGCCCGGTGATTGATTAAGGGCTGGCTACGGTCTGTCGGCGCGCCTGTCCGCGCCATGTCTGCCGCAGAAGATGATGAATTTATTCCGCACCAAAAATATCGACGCCATGCTCGCCACGGCGAGGAATGACGGCCTCAGGAAAGTGCTGGGGCCGCTTGATCTGGTGTTGATGGGGATTGGCGCGATTGTCGGCACCGGCATTTTCGTGCTGACCGGCACCGGCGCTTTGACGGCGGGGCCTGCCTTGATGGTTTCTTTTGTCATCGCCGCGCTGGCCTGCGGTTTTGCCGCCTTGTGCTATGCCGAGTTTGCTTCGGCCATTCCGGTTTCCGGCTCGGTTTATACCTATTGCTACGCGACGCTGGGCGAACTCGTCGCCTGGATGATCGGCTGGGACATGCTGCTCGAATATGGCCTCGCTACTTCCGCCGTTTCGGTCGGCTGGTCGGGTTATTTTCAGTCGCTGCTGTCCGGTTTCGGCCTCCATCTGCCGACGGCGCTCACCGCCGCGCCCGGCTCCGTGCCGGGCGCGGTCACTTTCATCAACCTGCCGGCGATGCTCATCATGCTCGCCATCACCACGCTGGTGGCTTATGGCGTGCGCGAATCGGCCCGTTTCAACAATGTCATGGTCGCCATCAAGATCGGCGTCGTCCTGCTCTTTATCGCCGTCGGCGTCTGGCATGTGAACCCGGCCAACTGGCAGCCGTTTGCGCCCTTTGGCGCGGCGGGCGTGTTCAATGCGGCGGCGCTGGTGTTTTTCGCCTTTATCGGCTTTGACGCCGTGACTTCCGCCGCCGAAGAAGTCCGCAATCCGCGCCGCGATCTGCCGATCGGCATCATCGGCTCGCTCCTGGTGTGCGCGGCGCTCTATGTGGCGATGGCGGCGATTATGACCGGCATCGTGCCGTTCCAGCAGTTTGCCGGAGTCGATCATCCGGTTTCTCTGGCGCTGCAACTGGCGGGCGAAAACTGGGTCGCCGGCTTTGTCGATCTCGGCGCGATTGTCGGCATGACGACGGTGATTCTGGTGATGACTTACGGCCAGACCCGCATCATCTTCGCCATGTCGCGCGATGGCCTTCTGCCCAAGCGCCTGTCGGTGGTGCACCCGACCCACGCGACGCCGTGGTTCGCTACCTGGATGGTCGGCCTCGTGTTTTCGACCATCGCCGCCTTCGTGCCGCTCAATGTGCTGGCTGAACTCATCAACATCGGAACGCTCGCCGCCTTTTCGCTGATTGCTGTTTCCGTGCTGGTGCTGCGCCGTACCCAGCCGAATCTGCCGCGCGCCTTCCACTGCCCCGGCGTGCCGGTCGTGCCCTTGCTGGCGGTGGCTTTTTGCGTCTTTCTCATGGCGCACCTCAACCGCGTCACCTGGATCGCCTTCAGCATCTGGCTGGCGCTGGGGCTGGCGATTTATTTCCTTTACGCCCAGCGGCACGCGGTTCTGAGGACAGAGGACTGAAGACAGAGGACAGAGGGGTAGTCTGTTTTCTGTTGTCTGTTGGTTTGCGCTGGCTCCCGCCAGCGGAAATTGGCTGATTACCGATTACTGAACACCCCTCTGTCTTCTGTCTTCTGTCTTCTGTCTTCTGTCCTCTGTCCTCTGTCATCTGTCCTCTGTCATCTGTCCTCAGGCGAGGCGATTCCTGAACATCCAGGCCGCGATCGGCAGCGTTACCGCGGCAATCGCCATCAGCGCCAGCATTTCCGGTAGAAGCTGGCTGAGGCCAGCGGCTTCGAGGTAAATCTGCCGCGTCATGTTGATGGCGTAGCGCAAGGGGTTGATGGCGGTGAAATATTGCAGGCCGATGGGCATGTTCATAATCGGCGTCGTCAGGCCGGACATCATCATAAACGGCATGACGACGATGACCGAGCCGATCATCGCCTGCTGCATGTTCTTGGCGATGGAGGAGATAAAGAGGCCGATGCCGACGGAGGCGGCGAGAAATTCGATCAGGCTCAGATAGAGCACGAAGTAGGAACCAGCAAAGGGAATACGGAACCAGAGCTGGGCGACGAGCAGAATCGAAGTCGCCTGAATGAGGCCGACCAGCATCGACGGCAGGGCCTTGCCGACCATGATTTCAAAAGGCCGGTAAGGCGTCACCAGCAACTGCTCGAAAGTACCCGCCTCGCGCTCGCGGGCGACCGACATGGCGGTCAGGATCATGGTCATCATCATGGTGATGCTGCCGATCAGGGACGGGATCATGTTCCAGCGGGTTTCCAGATTGGGGTTGTGCCAGGCGCGCGTGACGATCTCGATGCCGGGCGCGGCGGGGTAGCCGTGATCGGCCCGCCATGTTTTGGCGTAAGCGGCGGCAATGGCGCTGACATAGCCCGCCGCCGTGCCTGCCGTGTTGGTGTTGCGGCCATCGGCAATGACCTGGATTTTGGCGCGCTCCCCGGCCATCAGCCGCCGCTCGAAATCGCGCTCGATGACGATGGCGACGGCAGCCTCTTTTTCCATGATGCGCTCGGCAATCTCGGCGGCGTGATTCAAGGTGGCGACCCGCTCGAAAGCGCCGTTGCCGTCAATGGCCGCGATCAAGCCCCTGGCAGCGCCGCTGTGGTCGCGGTCGAGCAGCGCATAGGGGATGTGGTTGAGGTCAAAGCTCGCCGCGTAGCCGAACAGGAGGCATTGCAGAATCGGCGGCAGCAAGACGGTGACGCGGCTTTTCGGGTCTTTGAGAATCGCCAGCAATTCCTTCTTGACGAGGGCGAGAATGCGCAGGAGGGATTCGATCATGGCGGGTCAGTCGAGACGCTTTTTCGTAAATTTCACCGCCAGCCCCAGCAGAGCCGCCGCCATCCCGGCCAGAACGGCCATATCGGGCAGCAGCACGGCCCAGACATCGCCCGCCAGAAAAAGCGTTTGCAGGGAAGCGACGAAATAACGGGCGGGGAAGATGAAGGTCGCCAGTTGCACGGCCAGCGGCATGCTGCGAATGTCAAAAATGAAGCCCGACAACATGATCGCCGGTAGAAAGGTGACAAGAAAAGTAATCTGATTGGCAAGAAACTGGCTTTTGGTCAGCGACGAAATGACCAGCCCGATGCCCAGCGCGACCAGCAGAAAAAGCGACGAAACCGCCACCAGCAGCCAGATCGAGCCGCGCAGCGGAACGCCGAACAAAAACCGCCCGCCCACCACGCAAAGCGCCAGCCCCAAGAGGCCGAGGACGAAATAAGGAATGATCTTGCTGAGAAGAATTTCACCGGGCCGCACCGGCGTCGCAAACAGCGCCTCAAAGGTGCCGCGCTCCCACTCGCGGGCGATCACCAGCGAGGTCAGAATGGCGCCGATCAAGGTCATCACCAGCACGATCACGCCGGGCACGAGAAACCAGCGGCTCTGATTGGCCTCATTGAACCAGGTGCGGCTTTCGACCACGATGTCCGGCAGCAACGGCGGCGGACTGCCATCGACCGCCTGCCGCGCCTGCCAGACGCCGACCGCGCCCTCAATGTAATTGGCCGCGATGCGCGCCGTATTGGGGTCGGTGGCGTTCACGGCAATCAGCAGCGACGCCTCGCCCCGGGCGAGATCGCGGGAAAAATTGGCGGGAAAGCGCAAGATGGCAGTCACTTGATGCGCCATCATCCATTGTTCAGCCTCGGCCATCGTCGCCGCCGGCCGCACGGCAAAATAGCGCGACAACTGAAGCGCCGAAACCACGCCGCGCGTCTCCCCCGACGCCTGCTCAACAACCACCGCCACCGGCAGATTCTTGATATCGAAGGTGAGGCCGTAGCCGAACAGCACCAGCATCACCAGCGGCAAAACGACACCAATGAGAATGGCGCTCGGATCGCGCAGAATCTGCCAGGTTTCCTTCTTGGTCAGGGCGATGACGCGGCGGGGGGAGAGTGCGGGCATCGGTTATCGACAACCGTTAAAACGGAAAACCGGCCTACCGAAACGGATTTTGAATGGTCACAAGGCCACCCGCGACAAGGCCGTGCTGCATATCCTCCGAGTAAAGCGTTGTGCAGCCGGATTCTATTGCTGAGGCAAGGATCAAGGCATCGAAATACGATAATTGGTAATGGCTTGCCAAATCCAGAGCTTGCTGGATGGTGGCAACGCTGATTTGGACCACCTTGCACCATGCCGTCAGATCGTCAATGGCGGAAGCAATTTGCGAGATAGGCATAAGCTGCTTGCGCCGCAAGACCGAGATGGTCTCATTGAGCACTTGCGTCGAAACCGTTGGCGAATCAGCAAGCAAGTCCAAGGCGCGGGATTTTTTTGTCTGATCTGCCCCGTAGCTATAAATGACGACATTGGAATCAAGAAAATCAGTGGCGGGCATTTGCTTCTTCGCGGTCGAACTCGAAATTACTCAGATCAATACGGTACTTGGAAAAGACTTTTTCAAGCTCGGCCCGGCGGCGGCTCCGGTCAGCCTGCCCCGCGGGAACGGATACAGCTTTGGCCCTGGCGGCAACAAATTCAGCGAAATCAAGAACTTCTTTCGCTTCCTCAGCGGCAAGGCGCTGGACCTGCTCATAAACTTTTTCGGCGTATCCCATGAAATAGCTCCTGATGAAACTGCCGCCATTATCGGGCAAACCCATGTTTTACGCGCAGCATCTCATTTCCCCCGCGCCGCCTCGACGATGGCGATAAACGCATCTTCCATCGTCGGCTCGCCGCCGTCGGGCCGTTTGGCTTTGGCCCGGATGGCGGCGGGCGGGCCTTCGGCCAGCGCCACGCCGCCGTCCATGATGATGATGCGGTCGCAGTATTCGGCCTCGTCCATGAAATGCGTGGTGACGATGATGGTGACGCCCTGCTCCGCCAGCGCCGTGATGCGGCCCCAGAATTCGCGACGGGCGAGCGGGTCGGCGCCGCTGGTGGCTTCGTCGAGAAAGAGAATTTCCGGCTCGTGCAAGAGGGCGGCGGCCATCGCCAGGCGGCGCTGGTAGCCGCCGGGCAACTGGCCGCTCGGCAGCGCCGCCAGCGCCGCCAGTTCAAACTGCGCCTTGGCCCAAGCGATGCGCTGGCGTTTGCGCTCGCCGCGCAAACCGTAGGCGCTGGCGAAAAAGGCGAGGTTTTCATCGACCGACAAATCGCCATAAAGCGAAAATTTTTGCGCCACATAACCAAGTTTGGCGCGGGCGGCGGCCCGTGCCTTGCCAAGATCGGCCCCGGCGACGCGTAACTGGCCGCCGCTGGCCGGGATGAGGCCGCACAGCAGGCGAAAGGTGGTGCTTTTTCCCGCGCCGTTCGGCCCCAGCAGACCATAAATTTCGCCGCGCCGGACCTGGAAGGAGACGTGATCGACAGCGGTGAAATCGCCGAAAGTCCGCGTGAGATCGCTGACTTCGACGACGACCGCAGCCGCCTCTCCGGCCGGGCGGCGTTGCAGTTCAATGTGGGTGGACTGAATATCGCCAACCGCCGCCCGAAAGAGCAGCATGAAGCCATCCTCGAAGCGCGGCGTCGTCGGCTGGCAGGCGATGTCGGGCAAATCCCCCGGCGCTCTCGGCTGCGCCGTGACGATGCGAACCTTGCCCGCTTCCGGCGCCGCGTCGACAATGCCGGGATGGCGAAAGAGCCGGGCTTGCAGCGTCCGCGCCATGACGGTCGGCCCGGCCTCGGCCAGGAACACCCGCCCGGCGGCAAGCGCCGTAATCTCGTGCGGCGCGCCCTGGGCCAGCACTTTGCCTTGATGCAGAGCGACGGCATGATCGCAGAATTCCGCTTCATCAAGGTAGGCGGTGCTGACGACGACGCTCAAGCCTGATTCACGCACCAGCCGCCGGACGATTTCCCACAATTCGCGGCGCGACAGCGGATCGACGCCGACCGTCGGCTCATCGAGCAGCAAGAGGCTGGGCGAACAGACCAGGGTGCAGGCCAGCCCCAGCTTCTGCTTCATGCCGCCCGACAATTTACCGGCCAGACGCTCGGTAAACCGGCCAAGCGCCGTCATGGCCATGAGGCGCGGGTAAATTTCCCGCCGCCCGGCCTGGCTGACGCCGTGCAGATCGGCATAGAGATCGAGATTCTGCTGCACCGTCAAATCTTCGTAGAGGCCGAATTTCTGCGGCATGTAGCCGATCAGATCCTGCACCGCCTGCGGCTTTGCCGCCGCGTCGATGCCCAACGCCTCGACCACGCCTTGATCCGCCGCCAGCAACCCGGCCAGCAGACGCAGCAGCGTCGTCTTGCCCGCGCCATCGGGGCCGACCAGCGCCGTCAGCGTATTGGCCCCCGCCGTCAGGGAAACGCCATCAAGCGCCGTGACCGTTTCGCCGGTGGCGCGGCGAAAGCTCTTATGGACGTTCCGTATGGCGACCGGCGGCGCGGTTGGCGCCCAAAGCCCCTCTCCCCTCGTGGGAGAGGGGTTGGGGAGAGGGGGATGGGCGCTTCCGGCAACCGCCGCTCCCTCTCCCCCTCTCCCTCTTTCCCTCTCCCGCGAGCCTGTCCTGAGCTTTGTCGAAGGGGGGAGAGGGACGATCAGGCCTGCCTGGCTGTAATGGTCGAGTCCCACGCGAATGCCCTGAAAAAGTAAGACTTTCTGTTACCCGTGTGTTTTACGACACCCTCTCAAGGAACAACGGACTTCTGCGCCAGCGAATCATCCGGCAGTATCGTCACCGTCGCCGGCATCCCCAGGCGCAGGCGGTTGTTGTCGTCCTTGACGAAAACCCGCGTTTCATAGACCAGGCTGGTGCGCAGTTCCTCGGTTTGCACGGTTTTGGGCGTGAATTCGGCGACCGGCGAAATGAAGCCGACCCAGCCGTCGAGCGGCTGATCGGCCAGGCTGTCGATGCGAATCCGCGCCAGCGAGCCGTTACGGACGCGGCTCAGATCCGGCTCCGAGACGTAAGCGCGAACCCATTTGCGGCCCAGGGTGGCGAGCGACAGCACCGGCTTTCCCGGCGTCGCCATCTCGCCCGGCTCCATCAGCCGCGCCTGCACCACCGCGTCAAACGGCGCGCGCAACTCGGCGTCCGCCACCTGCTGGCGGAGCAAGGCCAGTTGCGCCTCAAAACGGCGCAGTTCAGCCCTGGCCTGGGCGATGTCCTCGGCCCGCGGCCCGATCAGCGCCAGCTTGAGCGCGTTGTCGGCCACCGCCACATTGGCCGTTGCCATCGCCGCTGCCGCCCTGGCTTGGTCGACATCCTGCTGGCTGACAGCGGCCGCCGCCCCCAGTACCCGCCGCCGTTCGTAGAGCGCCGTGGCGTTCTCGGCATCGGCCTTGGCCGAGGCCAGCGCCGCCCGCGCCTGGGCGATTTCTTCCGGGCGCGAGCCGTTCACCAACCGCTCGACGACGGCTTTTTGCGCCGCCGCCGCCGCCTCGGCCTGTTTCTCTTGCGGCAGCAGGCGGCTGGTGTCGAGCCGGGCGAGCACATCGCCTGCTTTGACCTGCGCCCCTTCCTCGACCAGCACTTCGGCAATCCGCTCACTGCCGTTGAAGGGAATCGACGCCTGACGAAAATCAATATTGCCGTAGAGCGTCAACACGCCGTCCGCCGTCGGCCTGTGCCAATGCCACCACGCGCCGCCAGCGGCCAGAACAACAATCAGGGCAAGGAGAAGAAATCGGATTTTTGCTTTCATGGGGGCGCATTATGGCATTGGCGTGGTCTTTGCCGACACCGACGTCCGGCCCGCCACGATGGCCGGAAGGTCGACCCAGTCGGCGTCGCCGGGCAGGGTCAGCATACGCCGTACATTGCGGGCGCGCAGGCGGTGGCCAAGCGGCCACGGGTAGACGCGCAGGTCGGCAAAGTCGATCAGGCCAAAATGCCCTTCCGGCGTGACGACGACGTTACCGGCATGGAGCGAGCGAAAGTAGATGCCCCGCTCATGCAGGCTGATGATGAAGCGGGTCAAGGCGGCGCGCAGCCGCTGTTTTTCCGCTGGCGGCAAACCGGCGCGGTCAAGTTCGCGCAGGGTGGAACCGGCCAGCGGCGCGTAATGAACGACATGCCGCGCCAGCGCCGCCACCCGAAACACCTCGATCACCGTCGGCGCTGGAATGCCCGCCTTCTTCAGCACGGCGGCGTTGCGGACGAAACGGCGGGCATAGGGAAAGAGCAGCGCCGAACTCAACAGGCGTTTACGCCGGAACAGCTTGAGCAGGGTGCCGTCGGCCAGCCGCAACACTTTGTCGCCAAAACCGTCCGCTTCAAGGACGACCGCGCCGTCGCACAGCTTCCGGTAATCTTGCTCGGACAAAGTCTTCAAGGTTGCGTCCCGCCGGGGAAATGGTTGATTTTACCCGCTTGCCGCTGCAAGCTTGGGCGTTGCCTGCGACGCCTTGGCAACCGCCATGTCGCAAAACCGGGGAGAGAAAGCTCCCTCTCCCCCGGCCCCTCTCCCGCAAGCGGGAGCGGGGAGGTAAAGACGCCGCTCTCTCGCTGGCGGGAGCGGAGAAAGGCGCAGCGCGTCAAATCAGCCGCACCGTAAACCGGCTGCCGCCGCCGTCGATGTTGCCCGCCGTGATGCGCCAGCCTTGTTGTTCGCAAATGCGCCAGACCAGCGAGAGGCCGAGACCAAGGCCCTCGCCGCGGGCGTTCCGGCCACGGAAGAAAGGCTGGAACAGCTTGTCGGCGTCGTCTTCGGCAATGCCGGAGCCGCTGTCTTCAACGCAAAAACCGCCATCGCCGATGATGAGCCGGATTTCGCCCTGCTCGGTGTAGTGCGCGGCGTTGCGCAAGAGGTTGTTGATGACCACGCGCAGCAAGTCCGGCGGCCAGAGGCCGGGTACGCCGCTGTCGTGACGGAGCGTGAAGACGAGATGCCGGGCGGCGATTTCCGGCTGCCAGAGGGCGGCCAACTGCTCAGCCAGCGCCGCCAGGGTGACGCCTGCGTCCGCCGCTGAGCGTCCGTCCCTGGCCCGCGCCAGTTGGAGAAAAATATCGACCAGCGACTGCATTTCCGCCGCCGCCTTGGCGATGCGCTCGACCTGCTGGCGGGCCGGTTCCGGCAGGTCGCGGCGGGAGAGAAGTTCCGCCGAGGTGGCGACGACCATCAGCGGTGTCCGCAATTCGTGGCTGACATCGCTGGTAAACAGGCGTTCGCGCTCGATGGCCGCGCCCAGCCGGGCAAAGCTCTGATCGAAGGCGGCGGCCAACTGACCGAGTTCGTCGTCGCCGTAATCGTCGGCCAGCGGCGGCGATGGGGTCGCTGGCCAGTGCTGGCCGCGCACCTGCCCGGCGAGCCGGATCACCGGGTCGATCACCCGGCGCGCCATCAAGCTGCCGATGACGAAAGCCAGCAGCACGGCCAGCGCCAGCCCGGCGGCGACGGCAAAGAGCAACAGATGCTCGCGGGCCTCGAAGGCGTCCTGATTGCGGACGAGAATGAAGGGATGGCCATTGATGCGGGTTTTGAAGACAAACCAGGCGCCACTGCCGTCGACCATTTCCTGAAAGCCGTCGCCGACCTTGTCCAGACCGGGCGGCAGCGTCTGGTCATCAAGATCCGGCGCGTAAAGGGCGCTGCCGCCGACGAGGTCGGGCAGGCGGTCGCTGTTGTGATAAATCTCCTCGATGGTCGCCATTTCGTGACGCAGTTCTTCGCCGATCAGGTCTTCTTCAACCAGATGAATGATGGCGTAAATGGCCCCGGCGTAAATCACCGCGACCAGCCCGGTGAGGAGCGTAAACGACAGCAGGATGCGGCGGGCGAGCGGCTGTTTAGTCCTCACGATCTTCTTCCGCCAGACGGTAGCCGACGCCATGCACGGTGTGCAGCAAGGGCCGTGGAAAAGGCCGGTCGACGGCCAGGCGCAGGAGATGCAGATGGCTTCTCAGGCTGTCGCTGGCGGGCGGGTCGTCGCCCCACATGGCCGCCTCCAGCGCCTCGCGGCGGACCACGCCGGGACTTTTGCGCATGAGAATTTCAAGCAGCTTGAGGCAGGCCGGGTTGAGGCGCAGAACCTGGCCGCCGCGCGTCACGCGCAAGGTGTCGAGATCGAGCGCCAGATCGGCCACCTGCAAGCGCGGACTGGCCCCGCGCGCGCGCCGCTGCACGGCCTCGATGCGTGCTTCCAGCTCGGCCAGGGCAAAGGGTTTGACGAGGTAATCATCGGCCCCAAGACGCAAGCCTTGCAGCCGGTCATCGAGCGTATCGCGCGCCGTCAGCATGATGATCGGCGTGTGATTGCCGCTGTCGCGCAGGCTGCGGCAAACCTGAAAACCATCCATGCCGGGCAGCATGATGTCGAGAACAATCAGATCGTGATGCCCCGTCAGCGCCAGATGCAGCCCGCCCGGCCCGTTATAGGCGCAATCGACGGTATGCCCGGCGGCTTCGAGATAGTCGACGATGTTGGCGAGGATGTCCGGGTGATCTTCAATGATGAGGAGGCGCATGGGCTTGATGAAACGAGGCCGGGAAACACAGTATAGCCGCCGTTATCAAGATTCCGCCGCGCCGGGCAGTCAATCATTCACGGTCATCGAATCAAGCGCAATCCAGCCTTGACGCCATTTTCACATGCCTTCAACGCGCCCTTGACGCGGCCTTGCGCAGACTTTGTGGCATTCATCCTTCTGCTTTTTCCCCGATGCGCTTCATCCGCCATGCGCAAACCCGCTTTCTTGGCCTCGTTGGCCTTTGCTGGCTGACGATCTTTGTTTTGACGCGCAGCGCCTTGCTGCTGGCGCATCGCGCCGATGTCGCGGCGGGGGTGGGGGAGGTCTTCCGCATCTACGCCGTTGGCGCGGTGTATGACCTGGCTTTTCTCTGCTACGCGCTGCTGCCCTTGGCGCTGTGGCTGGCGCTGTGCCCGGAAAAATGGTGGCGGAGCCGCTTTCAGCAGCGTTTGCTCATCTTTGCGACCGGCCTGGCCCTGTTCGCCATGCTCTTTGTCGCCGCCGCCGAGTGGCTGTTCTGGGATGAGTTCGGCGGGCGCTTCAATTTCATCGCCGTCGATTACCTGATTTACTCCAGGGAAGTCGTCGACAACATCGTCGAGTCCTACCCGATCTGGCGTCTGCTCGGCCTGCTGGCGGCGCTCGCCGCGATCATCCTGTGGGCGTTGCGCCGTCCGCTGGCGGCGGTTTTTGCCGCGCCGCCGCTGCCGCTTGCTGGCCGCTGGCGCGGTTTCACGGTCTTGCTGCTGGTCGCTGCCCTTGATATGGCGGTGATCGGGCAGAATTTTCCCCGCTCGCCGGGGGGCAATGTCTATCAGGCGGAACTCTCGACCAACGGGCCGTTCCAGTTTTTTGCCGCTTTTCGCAATAACGAACTGGATTACCGGCAGTTTTACGCGACGCTGCCGGAGGCCGAAACCGGCAGCCTCTTGCGCGCCGAAGTGGCCGAGCCGAACGCCCGTTTCCTCGATGCCGACCCGGAAGGCATCCGCCGCCAGATCGACAATCCGGGCCTTGAGCAGCGCCACAACATCGTGCTGGTGATGGTCGAGAGCCTGAGCGCCAAATTTCTCGGCAGCTTCGGCAACCCACGCGGTTTGACGCCCAATCTCGATCAACTGCGCGGGCAAAGTCTCTTTTTCAGTAATTTCTGGGCCACCGGCACGCGCACCGATCGCGGGCTGGAAGCCGTGACCCTGTCGATTCCGCCGACGCCGGGCCGCTCCATCGTCAAGCGCCTGGGCCGCGAGAGCGGCTACGCCAGCCTCGGTCAGCAGTTGGCGGCCAAGGGTTACGACAGCGTGTTTGTCTATGGCGGGCGCGGCTATTTCGACAACATGAATGCCTTTTTTTCCGGCAACGGCTACCGCATCGTCGATCAGAGCAGCGTCCCCGACGCCGAGATGCGCTTCAAGAACGCCTGGGGCATGTCGGACGAGGACCTCTACGCCCAGGCGCTCAAGCTCGCCGACCAGGATCACGCCGCTGGCCGCCCCTTCTTTTTCCATCTGATGACCACCTCCAACCACCGCCCCTACACCTATCCGGCGGGCCGCATCGACATCGCCTCCGGCGCGGGGCGCGACGGCGCGGTCAAATACACCGATTACGCCATCGGCCGGTTTCTCGAAGAAGCGCGAACCAAGCCGTGGTTCGCCAACACCCTTTTCGTCTTTGTCGCCGACCACACGGCGGGCAGCGCCGGGCGCGAGGATCTGCCGGTCGCCAATTACCACATCCCGCTGTTCATCTACGCGCCGGGCTGGATCGCGCCGGGTGAAGTGACGACCCTGGCGAGCCAGATCGACCTCGCGCCGACCCTGCTCGGCCTCCTGAGCATGGATTACGTGTCGACCTTTTTTGGCCGCAACGTCCTGCTCTACCCCGACCGTCCGGGCCGCGCGGTGATTGGCAATTACCAGCACCTCGGCCTGTTCGATGGCCATGATCTGGCGATTCTCAGTCCGCGCCAGGCCATCCGCCGCCACGACGACGCCCTCGGCGCCAGCCACGAACGCGCCGGCGCCCTCGATGACCTGCTGATCCGCCGCGCCATCGCCAACTACCAGGACGCCAGCGACGCTTTCCGCAAAGGTTTGTTCAACTGGCCAGTCGCCGATTGATGCCGCCGCGCTGGAAAAGCCTGCTGACGAGGCGGCCAGCGTGGTCGGCGGAAACCGCCGCGCTCGTCGCCAGCCTGACGTTCACGCTGTTGGGCAATGGCGCTTTCTGGCGCGCGCTGACCGATTTTCACCCACTGCGCTCGGCGGCGGACGGGCTGCTGTTCTTCTCCGCCGCCCTCCTGATGACCGGCCTGCAATGGTTTCTGCTGCTGCTCGTGGCGGCGCGGCGGACGCTGAAGCCGCTGCTCATGCTGCTCGCCGTGACCACGGCGGCGGCGGTTTATTTCGTGGCGACCTACAAGGTTTACCTGAGTCCGGCGATGCTGCGCAACGTCCTCGAAACCGATATCCGCGAAGCGGGCGAACTGCTCCAACCAGCCATGCTGCTGTACGTCCTCTACGCGGCCATCGCCATCGCCCTGATTACCCGGCTCAGGCCGCCCGGGCGAACCTGGCGGCGGGCGCTGCTGGCTCGCGGGGTCGGCCTTGCCGCCGCCCTCTTGATGACCGGGAGCGGGTTCTGGCTGGCGGCTGCCGACCTGGCCCCGCTCTTTCGCCAGCACAAGGAATTGCGCTTTCTCGTCACGCCATCGAACGCCATCTTCTCGGCGCTGTCGGCGCTCAAGGGCGAAGCGGCGACATCCGGCGCAACGGCAACGCGGCAAGGCATCGCGCTGGACGCCCGGCGGCCTGAACTGGCGCGCCGCCCGCGAGCCGTCGTCCTCGCCGTCGGCGAAACCGTCCGCGCCGCCAACTGGGGATTGAGCGGTTACGCCCGCCAGACCACGCCCGAACTCGCCGCCCGCAGGGTCATCAATTTTGCCGAAGTCAGCAGTTGCGGCACCGACACGGCGACTTCCGTCCCCTGCATGTTTTCGCTGGCGGGCCGCCGCCATTACGACGAAGCCGCCATCCGCCGCCAGGAGTCATTGCTGCACGTCCTGCACCGCACCGGCGTCGACATCTTCTGGCGCGACAACCAATCCGGCTGCAAAGGCGTCTGCGTCGACCTGCCCCACGAAAATCTGTCGCGGGCCAAAGTTCCCGGCCTGTGCGAGGGCGGGCGCTGTTTCGACGCAATCCTGCTCGACAACCTGCCAGAGATCATCGACGCCGCCCCCGGCGACATCCTCATCGTCCTGCACCTGCTCGGCAGCCACGGCCCCGCCTATTTCCAGCGTTACCCGGCCGCCTTCCGCCAGTGGACGCCAACCTGCGACACCACCAACCTCGCCGCCTGCACCCGCGAGGCGCTGGTCAACACCTACGACAACAGCGTGCTTTACACCGATCATGTGCTGGCCGCGGCCATCGACCAACTGCGCGGCGTCACCAGCCACGACACGGCCCTCCTCTACGTCTCCGACCACGGCGAATCGCTGGGCGAAAAAGGGCTGTACCTGCACGGTATGCCCTGGGCCATCGCGCCCGCCGAACAAACCCAGGTTCCGCTGATCCTCTGGTTCGCCCCCGGTCAGAGCTTCAATACCACCTGCCTCGCCCAACGGGCAAAACAACCCGCCAGCCACGACAACCTGTTCCACACCCTGCTCGGACTGTTCGACGTGGAAACAGCAGCCTACGAGCCGCAGATGGATTTGCTGGCGGGTTGCGTTTCAGAGGACTGAGGACTTGTCCGTAAATAAAATCTGGCGGTTTACAATTCCGGAGCTTTACGGCTTATTTCCCGTTCGTCCTGAGCTTGTCGAAGGATGAACGGACGCGCTGGCGGTGATGCCCCGCCCTTCGCCTGTCCTGAGCCTGTTCCTTCGACAGGCTCAGGACAGGCGAAGGGACAGGCTCGGGGCGAACGGTATTGGGGATATGGGTTGTTCAGTTTTGCAATGATTTTCTTATTTATGGACAAGTTCCAAGGACAGATGACAGAGCACCCCGTCGTTTTGGGTTGGAAACAATTCATCCTGGCCTACCGTACTTAATTGCCGAGGCATCACTCGCACCCGGCATTTCTTACGAGTTCGCCTTTTTTAGCGGCGGATGAAAGAAATACGCAGTCCCTGCCCTTTTCGTTATCGTCGTCGAAAAAGTGAACAATGAAGTCTGGTTCTCCATCTCTATCGACATCTCCTGCCCAGACAAAAAACGGATCATCGCTGCTTTGGCCGGAGCCATCGCCGCCATACAGAAGCGTTCGGCTTTTTCCATCCGAAAAATACACATCGTTTCTGACCGGCATGTTTGAACCGTCGGTTTTTAACAAAACGGGCTGAACAACAAGTTTGTAACGTCTGCCTCTGAAGGCAATTTCCTTGCTGGCGCTCACATTGGTATGTCCAGACTCAGGATTGGTCGCCACTTCAAGCAAGCCCTCGCTTAATTTGCCACCACGCAGAAACGCGATTTCATAGGGGTCGAAATTTCCGTGAATCAGTCGGGAGCCGTATCCATCCCGTGGCGCCGAGAGGTTTGTTTTGGATAGATACCATTTCTCGGCTCCGTCGTAGGGCACACCGCCGTTTATGTCATGGATGGCAAACCATATCTCTTGCAAACCCTTGACATCAAAGCTCTCATCAACCTGTCTTGCCATGAGAAATGTCGGTTCGGCCAAGGCATCGAATGCAAACAACGACCCCATAACGAGCAGAGGCAGGATAGGTAGAGCACAGCGAAATCCATCATTATTTTTCAACATCTTGCTCCTAATTGGTCGTAAAGAAAAAACGTCCGCTGGAAAGAGCGTTGCACCAATCAAATGTCATGGCGCGGTATCGAGGATAATTCAAATGGCGGTGATGGGTTTCGCTACGCTCTACCCATCCTACGCGGACTGTTCGCCGCAATAAGCGCAGATTCCCCGGTCACGGCGGAACAGCAGCGTATTGTCGTGCCCCGGCGGCAGCGCATGCGGCATGTGACGCGCCATCGCTTCGCTCCGCGCCAGCGCGATGACCGGGCGCAACGCGACCCGGCTGCGCTCGCCGGTCGCGCGGCAAATGCCGCCGCGAAACACCAGTTCATCGGCGCCGATTTCCCAGGCCACCTTGCCGCAGGCGGCATAGGAGATGGCCTGCTCGATTTCGAGCCAGCGAAAAGGGTTTCCGGCAATATCCAAAGCTAAAATGCGGGTCATGGCGACATACCTGAAGATGATCGGTCGACAATTCGAGAATGTAGTTTATCTGGCCTGCCCGGCAGGCGTCGAACCTGCGACGGGTGCGATTCAAATTGATGCGAGGCGTTGTTTTGTCCACCAGAAAGCCAAAGCAACTCAACCCGAAGCGTCGCCGCCAAGCGGTTAAAATGCCCACCTCCACCGCGCATCGCCCCATAAATCATGCCCTCCCTGTCTGCCGCCCGTTCCGTCCGCCTCAAGGATCATCTCGCTTTCACCGTTCTCGGCATGGTGGCGTTGATGGCGATGTATTCCCTGTTGCGTCTCGCCCTCCTGATCTACAACCGGGAGCAGATCGGCGGCGCGGCGGCGGCGGATGTGCTGGCAGCTTTTGGCAACGGGCTGCGCTTTGATCTGCGCCTGACCATCTGGGCCGTTGTCCCGCTGCTGCTGGCCCTGCTCAGTCCGGCCGCGATGCGGATGCGGCGGCTGATGATCGTCTGGCTGACGCTGTGGGCCAGCGTGACGTTTTTTCTTGGTTTAATCGAACTGGATTTCTACCGCGAATTCAACCAGCGCCTGAACGGCCTGGTCTTCCAGTATTTGCAGGAAGACCCGAAAACCGTGACCAGTATGCTCTGGTACGGCTTTCCGGTGCTCCGTTATCTGCTCGCCTGGGTTTTGGGGACGGGCCTCATGCTCTGGCTGTTCCGGCGTTTTGACCGGCTTTGCCGCGCCCGCGAGACAACGTGGACGCTGGCGCAGCGGGCGGCCAGCCGCCTGCCACTGCGCCTTGCCGTCTTTGCCGTCTGCGTCGCGCTGGCCGCTGTCGGCTCCCGTGGCACCTTGCGCCAGGGGCCGCCGCTGCGTTGGGGCGACGCCTTTACCACGAACTCGGTTTTCGCCAATCAGTTGGGCTTGAATGGCACGCTGTCGCTGATTTCTGCCGCCTCGGCCCGTTTTTCCAAACAGCGCGATAACCTCTGGCAAAGCGCCCTGCCCCCTGTCGAGGCACGGGACATCGTGCGCCAGATGCTGCTGACGCCCCATGACAGCCTGGTCGACGCCGATGCGGCCGCCGTCCGCCGCGATTACGCGCCGCCTGCGGAAAATACGCTGGCGGTCAAGAATGTCGTCCTCATCATCATGGAAAGTTTCGCCGGTCGCCACGTCGGGGCGCTTGGCGGCACGGACGGCATCACGCCGCAGTTTGACCGGCTGGCGGGCGAAGGGCTGCTGTTTACCCGCTTTTTCTCCCAGGGCACGCACACCCATCAGGGCATGTTCGCCTCGGTCAGTTGTTTTCCCAACCTGCCCGCCTTTGAGTATCTGATGCAGACGCCGGAAGGCAGCCATCATTTTTCCGGCCTGCCGGTGCTGCTCAACCCGCGCCGGATGGATGACCTCTACGTCTATAACGGCGATTTCGCCTGGGATAATCAGGCCGGGTTTTTCGGCAAGCAGGGGATGAGTCATTTCATTGGCCGTTTCGATTACCAGAATCCCGTCGTCTTCGACCCGACCTGGGGCGTCTCCGATCAGGACATGTTCGACCGGGCCGCCGCCGAATTGAGCAAACGCCCGCCGGACAAGCCGTTTTACGCCATCCTGCAAACCCTCTCCAACCACACGCCCTACGCCCTGCCGGCCAAGCTGCCGGTTGAGCCGGTCAGCGGTCATGGTTCGCTCGACCAGCACCTGACGGCGATGCGCTACGCCGACTGGGCGCTGGGCCGCTTTTTCGACGCCGTGCGCGATAAAGCCTTTTTCAAGGAGACGCTGTTCGTCGTCGTCGGCGACCACGGCTTTGGCAGCGGCGAGCAACTGACGGAAATGAATCTGGCCCGCTTCAATGTGCCGCTGCTCCTGATCGCCCCCGGCATCCGCGAAAAATTCGGGGCGACGCAGGCTACCGTCGGCAGCCAGGTGGACATCGTGCCGACCATCATCGGGCGGCTCGGCGGCCTCACCCGCCACCAGTGCTGGGGCCGCGACCTGCTGACGCTGCCGCCGGGCGACACCGGCTTTGGCGTCATCAAACCCTCCGGCACCGATCAGACGGTCGCCCTCATCCGCGACGACAAAATTCTCATCGCCGCCAAAGGGCAGCCGCCCAGACTCAACGCCTACCAGTTATGGACCGCCCCCCAGGCCACGGTCATCACCGACCCGGCGCTGGCGGAGGACATGCAGCGGCAGCTTGACGCCTACCTGCAAACCGCCACCAGCAGCCTGCTCGCCAACACGGCGGGGGCGCAATAACGCCGTGCGCCTGACGCTTTTCATCCCCCAACTGCTCTGGCCGGAACCGGACGATCAGGAAACCCTCGGCGGCCTGCCGACGCCCGGCTTTGGCTGGCTGGCCGCCCGCGCCACCCGGCAGTGCTGGCCCGCCCAACCGTTCGAGACGGCGCTGGCCGCCCGCTTCGGCCTCGACCATCCGGCCCTGGGGGCGCTCCGCCTGTTGGGCGAAGACGCGGGCGAAGCCGCCATCGACGGCTACTGGCTGGCCGCCGACCCGGCGCATTTGCGCTTTCACCATGAGCGCATCGTGCTTGCCGACGCCGAGGCTTTTGATTTGACCCCGGATGAAGCCGCCGAACTCGCCGCCGCGCTCAACGCCCAATTGGCCGATCTCGGCCAGATCCATGTCGCCAGCGCCAGCCGCTGGTATCTCTGCCTCAACCCGGCGGGCCGCGATTTCGCCGCCGCTTGCCGCCACGCCGCGCCGCCGCTTTCAGCAGTCGCTGGCAAATGCGTCGATCAGCCGTCCACCGCCGAAGCGACACTCAACCGCTGGCTCAATGAAGCGCAAATGCTGCTCCACGGCCACCCGCTCAACGCCCGCCGCGAAGCGCGCGGCCAGCCGCCGATCAACAGCCTCTGGCTGTGGGGCGGCGGCCGCCTGACGCGACCGCCGCCGGGCCGCTTCACCGCCGTCTGGAGCGATCATCCGCTGGCGATTGGCCTCGCCCGCGCCAGCGGCGAACCGGTCCATCCGCTGCCGGAAAACTTCGCGCGTTTCAACGCCCTGGCCTCAAGCGGCAGCCACGCCCTGATCGTCCTCGACGCGCTCCTGGCGCCCGCCATTTACGAAGATGGCGAAGCTTGGCGAGCCGCCTGGCAGCAACTGGAAAACAACTGGTTCCAGCCGCTCGCCGGGCCAGCGGGCGGCATCGTCAATACGCTGGAAATCGCCGCCCCGACCCTCTACGGCAACCTCCACTGGTCGCTGGCCAAGGGCGACCGCTGGAAATTCTGGCGGCGCGGCGAAACACTGGCGGCGCTGGCCGGGGAACTCAGGAAAACCCAAGCATGACCCGCCTCACCCACCGCCCGGCGCCGCCCCGCGCCGCCTGGCAGCTTGAACAGCAGGGCCTGCATCCGCTCCTCGCCCGTCTGTACGCCGCCCGCGGCGTCACCGACAAGGCCCAGCTTGATTACGACCTCAAATCCCTGCTGCCGCCCGCCCGCCTCACCCACGCCGCTGACGCCGCCTGCCTTCTGGCCGACGCCATCGAAGCCGAAGCCAGACTCCTCATCGTCGGCGATTACGACTGCGACGGGGCGACGGCGACGGCGGTCGGCATCCGCGCCCTGAAGGCGTTTGGCGCCGAGGTCGATTTTCTCTTGCCTGACCGCTTCAAGCTCGGCTACGGCCTGTCGCCGGAAATCGTCGATCTCGCCGCCGAACGGACGCCCGATCTGATCATCACCGTCGACAACGGCATCGCCAGCCACGAGGGTGTCGAGCGCGCCCGCCAGCACGGCATCGCCACGCTGATTACCGACCACCACCTGCCCGCGCCGACGCTGCCGCTGGCCGACTGCATCGTCAACCCGAACCAGCCGGGCTGCGCCTTTCCGTCCAAAAGCATGGCCGGGGTCGGCGTCATGTTTTACGTCATGCTGGCGCTGCGGGCCGAATTGCGCGAGCGCGGCTTTTTCGCCGGGCGGCGCGAACCCAATCTGGCCAGGCTGCTCGATCTCGTCGCCCTCGGCACCGTCGCCGATGTCGTCAAGCTCGACCACAACAACCGCATCCTCGTCAGCCAGGGCTTGCAGCGGATGCGCGCCGGGCAGATGCAGCCGGGCATCCTGGCGCTGTTTCAGGCCGCCGGACGCGACCCGGCCAAGGCGACGGCGAGCGACTTGGGCTTCATCCTCGGCCCGCGGCTGAATGCCGCCGGGCGGCTTGCCGACATGCGCCTCGGCGTCGAATGCCTGCTCACCGACGACCCCTCGCGGGCGCTCGAAATCGCCCGCCAGCTCGATGCCCTCAACCGCGAACGGCGCGAAATCGAAGGCGAAATGCAGGAAACGGCGCAACGCCTCCTCGAATCGCTGACGCCGACCGACGACGCCCCCGCCGTCGCCCTCTTTGACGCGCATTGGCACGAGGGCGTGGTCGGCATTCTCGCCGCCCGCCTCAAAGACCAACTGCACCGCCCGGTATTCGCCTTTGCCCAAGGCGAAAGCGGCTTACTCAAAGGATCGGGCCGCTCGATCCCCGGCCTTCACCTGCGCGATGCCCTCGATCTCATCGCCAAACGCGCCCCCGGCCTGCTGCTGCGCTTTGGCGGCCACGCCCTGGCCGCCGGGGCGACCCTGAAGGTCGAGGATTTTGCCCGCTTCCGCGATGCATTCGCCGCCGTCGCCGCCGAACTGCTCGATCCCGCCGCGCTGACCCGCAGCCTCGAAACCGATGGCCCTCTGGAGAGCGCCTACTACGCGCTGGAGGCCGCCCGCCTTCTGGAACAGGAAATCTGGGGCCAGGGCTTTCCGCCGCCCCTGTTCATGGATCAATTCACCGTCGAAGAACAGCGCGTGCTCAAGGAAAAACACCTCAAACTGCGGCTCAGAAAGGGCAACGCCCGGATCGAGGCGATCCAGTTCAACTTCACCCGCCAACCCGGCCCCACCGCCCGCCTCGCCTTTCGCCTCGCCATCAACGAATACAAGGGCATCGAGACGCCGCAACTGGTGGTCGAATACCTGGAATGAGGCGTCTTTGAGCGTACCAACTTCAAGCAAAAACCATATACAAAATAATTGACGCCTAAACAAAATACATATACGATTTGATCGTGATCACCTTCGACGAAAAGAAGCGCGCCAGGAACCTTGACAAGCACGGGATTGACCTCTCTGACTGCGAGAGCGTCTTCGACTACCCGATGCTGACGACCGAGGATGACCGTTTCGTTTATGGCGAACAGCGGTTCAAAAGCCTGGGCTGGCTGACTGACCGCGTTGTCGTGTTGATCTGGACGGATCGTGACCTCGGCCCTCACCTGATTTCTTGCCGATATGGAGACAAGGATGAAACCTGCAAATACTTTGCCCAAGCGTATTGATCCGGCGGCCAGAGCAGCGGCCATTGACGCCGCGCCCGCTGCGCCGGTGCCGGATGCGGACAACCCGCCCAGCCGCGATGGTGACTGGGACAAGGCCATCGTCAGCCGTTCCCTGCCCGAACTGCGTGAACAACTGGCCGCCCGCCGCCCGCGCGGCCCCGGCAAACGCCCGGCCAAAACGGCCATTCAACTGCGCTTGCCGCCGGATGCGCTGGCGCGCTGGAAGGCCACCGGCCCTGGCTGGCAAACGCGCATGGCGGAAGTGCTGGTGCGGACGGTAGCCTGAGCGTCACCCCGTCGCCGCATCCTGCAAACCATTCACCCGGCAATCAAGGCTTGTTCTTTTCTCAACGACCGTTCGAGCGCAAGCTCCATCCCTTCGACTTTGCTCAGGACAGGCTGGCGGGAGAGGGGGCAGCGGTTGCCGGAAACGCCCACCCCCCTCTCCCCAACCCCTCTCCCACGAGGGGAGAGGGGCTTTTTACGGCGGCCTCCAGGAAGGGAAGCGCAAGCATAGCCGCCCACGATGAGACATATCATTGAACGCTATGGATGAGCATTGGCTTTCAGTGCTGTCTCGCTGGCTGAGCGGCGCGATCCTGTGTTTCTTCGGGTTCATTCCTGCCTGGGTATTGATCCAGGTCATTATCACGCTGTTGAACGAGCCATCGAAATTCGATCTGACCGCCCTGCTGGTTCTGCTCGGCGCCGGCGCTTTGGCATATTTTTTCGCGCTATTGGCCTATCGCGCATTCACCGGGCGCGGCAGAAGGCAGGACGGCGGACTTTTGCCGCCCTGGGCGATGATCGGGTTCATATACGCCTTCGGGATCATGGCGGTGTGCATCATTATTTTTGGCTTGTTCAAGAACGAATGGCGACCCGTTATCGGCGGGATCGCTTATCTGGTCCTGGCGCGCGGCGCTTTGCTAATGCAGAGAAAGAGCCGCTCCGACGCTAACCACGACGCCTGATACGCCATCCTGAAGGACCTGATCGCCGGTTGACTGGCGCGTTATGGCCGCGCAAGTCCCTATCAGCGCATTGATGGGTTTCGCTACGCTCTACCCATCTACCCCTGTCCTCCGGCTTCTGTCCTCTGATGATCCAGCGCCTGGCGGATGTTGTCGACCAGGGTGAGGAGCGGTTGGCGCAGTGCTTGAAAGAGCGGGCGCATTTCGGCGAGCGGGACGGCGGCGCGGGCGGCGGCTTCGAGGCGGGCGGCGTGCTCGCAGAGGGCGGGGGCGGCGCCGACGTTGCCGCAGACGCTTTTGATGGTATGGGCAAAGCGTTCGGCCTCGGCCAGATGGCCGCTTTCCATCGCCTGTTGCAGTTGTTCGAGCTGCTCCGCCTGCGAGTCGGCGAATTTTCTCAGGATGCTGAGATAGAGCTTGTGCTTGCCGAGCACCCGGTTCAAGCCTTCCTCGACATTGAGGCCGCTGATCGGGCCGATCGGCAGCGGCGACCCGCTCTGTTTCGTCTCCGGCGGTTTGGGCGGCGTCTCGTCGGCCCGGTGGCGAATCCAGCGCCGCAGGGCGGCCCACAGTTCTTCGGGATTGATCGGCTTGGCGACGTAGTCGTTCATGCCTGCTTCGAGGCAGCGTTTTCTGTCGGCTTCCATCGCATTGGCCGTCATGGCGATGATCGGCAGCCGGTCGAAACGCCGATCCCGGCGCAGGGCGCGGGTGGCGGCGAGGCCGTCCATGACCGGCATTTGCATGTCCATGAGGACGAGGTCGTAGGCAGCCTTCTTGTCCAGCATGGCAATGGCTTCCTTGCCGTTGTGGGCGATGTCGACGCGAAAACCTTCGTCGCTGAGGATGGTGTAAGCGACTTCCTGATTGAGCAGATTGTCTTCGACGAGCAGGATGCGCGCGCCGCGCACGGCGTCCAGTCCGCCCGCCGCCGGGTCGGCGGCAACTGTCGGCAGTTGGCGGTCGCTGTCCGGCAGGCGCTTGTCGAGGCGCAGCTTGAGCCAGAAGGTGCTGCCGTGGCCGAGAATGCTGTTGACGCCGACCGAGCCGCCCATCAACTCGGCGAGGTGTTTGCTGATGGCGAGACCGAGGCCGGTGCCGCCGTAGCGGCGCGTCGTCGAGGCGTCGGCCTGCTGGAAGGAAGCAAACAGCCGCGCCTGCTGCTCGACCGATAAACCGATGCCGGTATCGGCGACGGCGATGTGCAAGAGCGCATCCGTCTCGCTCTGCTCGATGACGCGGACGGAAATGTCGATTTGCCCGTGTTCGGTGAATTTGACGGCATTGTTGGCGTAGTTGACGAGAATCTGCCCCAGCCGCAGGGGATCGCCCATGAGGGTGGCGGGCGCGGCCTTGTCCACATCGAAATGGAGTTCCAGCCCCTTGGCCTTGACGCCGTCGAGAACCATGTTGCGGACGGTGTCGAGCACGCCCTGCAAGTCAAATTCGACCCGTTCGATGACCATTTTCCCGGCTTCGATTTTGGAGAAATCGAGAATGTCGTCAATGATGCCGAGCAGGTGCTGACAGGATCGCTGGATCTTGTTCAGATAGTCGCTCTGCCGCTCGCTCATTTCCGTTTTCTGCATCAGGTGGCCCATGCCGATGATGGCGTTCATCGGCGTGCGGATTTCGTGGCTCATGTTGGCGAGGAACTCGGACTTGGTCCGCGTGGCTTCCTCGGCCAGTTCCTTGGCGTGGCGAATGGCGCTTTCGGCGGCCCGCCGCGTGGTGATGTCGTAGAGCCAGACGAGGAGGCAGGGCTGGTTTTCGTAGTCGATGACGCGGGCGTTCATCAAGACCCAGGCGCCGCTGCCATCGGGGCGCAGAACCTCCATCTCGATGTTTTGCAGGACGGTGTCGGCTTCGATCATGCCGTTGCCGGTGGTGGCGCATATTTCAAAGCCCGGCCAGAATTCGGTGATTTTATGGTCGAGGATTTTCGAGCGGGGCCGCCCCAGCAACTCGGCGAATTTATGGTTGCAGAAGCGGACGGCGAAAGCCAGCGTGAAGATGCCGACGCCAACCGGGCTGTCTTGCAGCATCCGGCGGAAGCGGGCCTCGCCCTCGATCAGCTTTTGTTCCAGCCTTTTCCTTTCGGTGATGTCGGTCAGGAGGCCGCAGAGAGCGGTGATCTTCCCCTCTTCATCGCGGGTGACGAATTTGACGCAGAGATAGCTCCGCCCGTCGGGGCCGACGATTTCGGCTTCTTCCGACTCGCCGGTGAGCAAGACGCGCTTGTCGCTGTCGACATAAGTGCCCGCCAGCGGCAGGGAAACCACTTCGGCCACGGTTTTCTGGCCGATCACCTGTTCGCGGGAATAGCCGGTAATTTCTTCCCAGCGCCGGTTGACGAGCAGGAACTTGCCTTCGACATCCTTCATGAACAAGGCGGCGCGGTTGTATTCGACGTAATTTTCAAAGAGCGAGCGGTTGGCGCGCAGTTCGGTCTCGGCGCGGCGCGCCGCCCGCTCGGCCTGCTTGCTGGCCGAAATATCGACCAGCACGGCGACCGAACCGCCGGGCCGCCCCGCCGGATCGAGATAGCCGGTGATCGAATAAAACAGGTCGCGGCGCACGCCGTAAAGATTGACGGGGAACTCCCGCTCGATATGACCGACCTCGGCGATGATCCGCAGCGCCTCCTCCTGGGCGGCGGCTCTCGGCGCTTCATCCAAAACCATGATGTCGCAGATGCGCTTGCCGAGCATTTCAACCCGGCCATAGTGGAACAGATCCGCCGCGAAGCGGTTGTAGCCGCTGAATTTCCCCTCCCGATCCAAATGGAAAACCGCCGCCGGAATGTTGTCGATAATGGTCTGGGTCAGCGCCAACTGGGCGTCGACCTTGTGTTCGGCCGCCCGGCGGATGTCGATTTCGTGGCGCAATTCGGCCATATTGGCGTTGAGCGTATCGGCCATTTCGTTGAAGGTGGCGGCCAGCGACGTAATCTCGTCCTTGTAGGCATAGCTGAAACGGAAATCCTTTTCGCCCTTCCTGAAACGGTTGAAACCGTCATTGAGCCAGGAAACCTTGCGGGTGAGGTAGGACGCCATCCAGATGGCAATGGCGATCACCACCAGGATGAGGACGACGGTGGTCCCGGAAAGGCTGGCCAGGGTGTCCCGCATATTGCTCTGCAAGACCGCGTTGGCGTCAGCGCCGTGGGCATTCATGTCGTTATTGGCTTGTTTGATGACGCTGGCGAGCCGCCCTCTCGATTCGGTGGCGGCGCGGTGAAAATCATCGACATTGGCGCCGATGGTGACAATGCCGAAGCCGCGTTTGTTACCGGCCACCGCCGGGTTGTATTGGCCGGTGTAATAGGGAATCGCCGCCGCCGTGGTCAGTTTCTGGATGCCGCTCCACAAAATCTGGAACGAGCCGGAGCCGCCCTGATCGGTCAGGTTCCACCAGCCGACGCATTGCGGCGCAAAGTTGAGCCAGCGGCAATCCAGCCCGATGTTGCCCTGTGCCGTCAGTTCCTTGGCCGGTTTGCGGTTTTGCGACTGGTCGGCGAATTCGGTCGCGGTTTTCAGGTACTCGGCCCAGGATTTGCCGCTTTTCTGGAAATCGTCAAAGACGATATCTTCCAGCCACGGCACCTGCGGTTCGCCGTTCTGGTCGTAGCCGACGATGGAGTGGTGGCGCGGATGGGCGATGTTGCGGCCCTTGGCGTCCCAGAGAAAGGCGTAGTTGCCTTCCGAGGCGTCGCTGATGGCGCGGTAACGCTCGTCGGTCGGCACGATGTAGTCGGTAAAGGACATCAGGTGATCGTGATTGAGCGCCAGCGTCACCCAGCCGATGATCTGCCCGCCCCGCGTCACCGGCGTCGCCCAGCGGACGATGCCCTGAAACCGTTTGCCGACGGGGTTCTCTTTGCCAGCATAGGCTTCTTTTTCCGGCGCGAAGGGAATGCCGCGCTTTTCAGCGGCGGCGGGCGTGACTTTGCCAATAATCCGCGAGCCGACATAGGCGCCGATCACGTCGGAAACGTAAATTTCGCCGGGCTTCAGTTTTTGCAGGGCGGCAAAGTAATGCTCGGCCTTGGCGTAAGTATTCTGGCGCTTGCTGATGTCCTTGAGCGTTGGCGAGACGCGCGGCGAGGTGGTGACCTTGATTTTTTCGACGCCATCCAGACCGACGAAGGTCATCTCCAGATAAAGCGGCTCTTTTTTACCGGCCAAATGCTGCGGCGGGCGGTAATGGAAGGCGATGTCATTATTGACGCTGCCCGGCACGGGCGCATAGGGGTCAGCCGCCGACGCCCCTTCTTCCGGCTCCCAGGCGCTACTGGCGGCGTTGAGACGCCATTGGCCGTGTTGTATCAGTTCGCGCTGCTGATGGCTGAGATAATTGCGGTAGGCGCTTTCGTCCGCCGGTAGCGAGGCGGCAAAAAGAACGTCGCTGTCGCGGCGATAGAGAAAATGAGCCACCCGCTGGGCCGTATCGGTGGTCAGGCGCTCAATCTGGTCGCGGGCGCGCTCGTCAAGGGCGCTGACGGCATCATCGACCGCCCGGTCGCCGACTTCGCCAACAGCCTGGTTGGCGGTGGCGACCAGGCCCGCCAACTGCTCGCTCAGGACGACGCCCGTCTCCCGCGTCTGATGCAGGGCAATCCAGACCAGCGCCACCAGCGGCACAACCTTGATCGCAACGAAGAGAAGGATCAGGCGCAGCCGGACAGAAAGCCGATCCCACAAGGACAGGAGTGATTGCATACGATTTTTCAACGTTTCCCGCGTGATGCCGCCAACTATAAAGCAAAGTCAAACCCGGTAGCGCAATATTGACAAAGCAATCACATGAAACACGCACCCGACAAATTTTTTGTGATTTTACTATTTTTGTCGAATTTTGAATACCCTTTCGGTATTTTTTCGCGCCGCCTGTCAGTGGCTGGTGCCCTCGGACTTGTTCACCTTGTTCCACACATTGTATTTGCCGACCGGCTTTTTCATCGGCAGACGCTTGACTTCCTTCAGGGTCGCGGCGTCGTAGATGATCAGCGCGCCGTCCATTTCCCACAGGCTGGTCAGCGCGTACTTGCCGTCCCGGGTAAATTCGACGTGGGCAAAGGTCTTGCCCGGCTCAGGCCGCAATTCGGCGGCGACTTCGAGGGTTTCCTTGTCGATCAACTGCATGGTGTCCTTGTATTCGCGGCTCATCATCGAATCGATCCAGGCGTAGCGGGTGTTTTCGTGGCTGCGCATGAAAAAGCCGGGGCCGCGCGTCTTGATCTGTTTGACCGTCTGCCAGGTCGCCATGTCGATGACGCTGACCACGCCTTCGTTGAGATTGGGCGTCGCCATCACCGTCCGCGCCTCGCCCGCCGCGTTCCGCCACGTCCAGGTGATGCCGGAACCGAGATGGGGCATGCCCGGCAGTTCGAGATCGGCGATTTTTTTGCGCGCGTCAAGATTGACGACCTGGCCGGTGACGGCGCTTTTGCTGTCACTGCGCGAAGCGCCCATGACGTCGCTGTAGTCCTGGGTGAAGTAAAAATCGTCGAGGTAATCCGCAAGCTGGCTGCGCTGCGGATTGAGAAAACCGGGGATGAAGGTGCCCTCGCGGTACTTGAAATCGTGAATCATGCCGACGGCGATTTCCGGCGCTTTCGGGTTGTAGGAAATTTCCCACACCTCTTTCACGTCCTTCAGGGCGGCGACAAAGCTCTGCCGGGGCGAAGCGTCATAAACGGCGGAGACGCGGGAAGGCGTTTTGCCATCCTGACTGACGGCGGGAATGATTTTTTTGAGCTGCAAGTCGGCATCGAGAATGACCAGGCTGTGCGGCAGGTAATTGGCCACCGCCACCCATTGACCATCGCCGGAAACGGCGGCGTTGCGCGTATTGATCCCGGCGCGCACCTCGGCGACGAGCTTGAGACGCCACAGATCGAACTTGCTGATCCAGCCATCGCGCGAGGCAAAAAAGACGTAACGCCCATCCGGCGTGAATTTCGGCCCGCCATGCAGGGCAAAGCGCGAGGGGAAGCGGAAAATGGGTTCCAGTTTGTCGCCATCAAGAATCGAAACGTGATGGTCGCCGCTCTCGACGACGATAAAGAGATTGAGCGGGTCGGCGCTATAGACCGGCTCGTCCGGCAGTTTTTCCGGCTCGTGGACAACGCGCGAAGCGGTGATTTCGGCCTCGCCCCACACCGGCAGCGGCTCAATCGGCGTATAGATGTAAGCAACCAGCGCCTTCACATCATCCGCCGACAACTTGCCGGCAAAGCCTTCCATCTGCGTCGCCGGGCGGCCCTGCAAGATCACCCGCTCGGCCTCGGTCTGGCGCAAACGGCTCAGATTTTCCGGCAACAAAGCCGGGCCAATCCCGCCCAACCGCGCCTCGCCGTGACAACTGACGCAATGCGCCTTGTAAGCGGCGGGCGCGTCGGCGGCGCGGGATTGTCCGGCCATGAATGACAGGGCGCAGAGCAGCAACAGGTAGGATAGGTAGAGCCGAAGGCGAAACCCATCAAATTGGCGCCTGGCGCACATGCCATGATGGGTTTCGCTACGCTCTACCCATCCTACAGACTTTGACCGCATCATCACAGAATCTCCTCATCCGTCAAATAACAGCCCGGATCTTCCGCCCAGGGGTCGCCCGTCAGTTGCCAGGCGCGGACGCGAGTGTTGCCGTTGCAGATGGACAACCAGGCGCAACGCCCGCAACGGCCCTTGACGGCGCGTGGATGCGCCTTCAGCCCGGCCATCAGCGGGTCGGAGGTATCCGGCCAGATCTGCGAAAAAGGCCGCTCCTTGACATTGCCCAGGCTGTGACGCCACCACATCGTATCAGGATGCACATGGCCGAGATTGTCGATATTGGCGACATTGACCCCGGACGCATTACCGCCCCACTGGCGCAACTTGGCCGCGATATGCGCCGCCTGCTCCGGGAAGCGGCGGCGCGTCCAATGGAGAAAATAAACGCCGTCGGCATCGTTGTTACCGGTCGTGAATTCCTTTTTCCGCCCGCGCCGCTGCTCATCCCAGCAGGTGTCGAACAACAGATCCATCGCCTGCCGCGTCAGTTGATGGCGGGCGTCGTCCCGGCGGTTCTTGTTGCCGCGCCCGGCATAATTGAGGTGCGAGAAATAAAAGCGGTCGATGCCCTCATCCGCGACCAGCTTGAGCAGGCCGGGCAAGTCATGGGCATTGTCCTGCGTCATCGTATAGCGCACGCCGATCTTCAGGCCGTGATCGCGGCACAGGCGAATTCCTGAGAGCGAAGCGGCAAAAGCGCCATCGCGGCGGCGGAACTGGTCATGCGTCGCGCCCAGGCCATCAAGGGAGACGCCGACGTAATCAAAATCGCATTCAGCGATCTGGCCGATGTTGCCTGCGTCGATCAGCGTGCCGTTCGACGACAGGGCGACATAAAAACCCAGCCCCTTGGCCCGCTTGGCGATGTCGAAAATATCCGGGCGCAAGAGCGGCTCGCCGCCGGAAAGAATCAGCACCGGCACCTGGAAAGCCCGGAGATCATCCATCACCGCATAAACCTCGCCGGTCGAGAGTTCGCCGGGAAAGTGGGTATCGGCGGAAATGGAATAGCAATGCTTGCAGGTCAGATTGCAGCGCCGGATCAAATTCCAGATCACCACCGGCCCCGGCGGCTGCCGCCTTGGCCCCGGCGGCGTCGGCGCGATAATTTCCTGCTGGTGCTGCGAAATGCGGAACATGGGCTTCCTTATGGCGTCACTCGTCTACCGCATTGAACCGCCGCGCCGCAGAAGCCGCCTTGATACGGCTCAACCAGCGGCAGCTTGATTTTAGTCCGACAAAATAATATCATAAGCGATATGAAAAGAGTGGTGCTCGATACCAATGTCTTGGTTGCCGCATCGCGTAGTCGGCAGGGCGCCTCGTTTGCTCTGTTAAGCGCGCTGCGCCAAAAGCAATTCATCGCCCTGGTCTCCGTACCGCTGATGCTCGAATACGAAGCCGTCCTCAAGCGCCCAGAACACTTGCTGGCAAGTCGGCGCACCGTCAACATGACGGACGATTTTCTTGATGCGCTGAGCCTCTTTGTCGAGCCGGTCAGCCTCTATTATTTGTGGCGTCCGCAAACCCGCGACGCGGCGGATGAAATGGTGCTGGAAACCGCGCTCAATGGCCGGGCGGATGTCCTGGTCAGTTTGAACATCGCCGATTTTTCCCGCGCCGCCCGCCGCTTCGATCTGCGCCTGATGACGCCCGGCGGGTTTTATCGGCGCTATTTACTACCCGAATGAAAGGAAATCGACATGGCGAATTATGCGTTGCGCGTTCCCGAATCCTTGTTTGAATACGCAAGAGCGGTGGCTGAGGAAGAAAAAACGTCGATGAACCAGTTTTTTGTCACGGCCATTGCCGAAAAAGTCTCGGCCCTCAAAACCGAAAGCTATTTCCGCGAGCGCATAGCGCGCGGGAACACCGAGGCTTTCGACGCCTGGCTTCAAGCCACGCCGGATGCAACGCCGGAGGCCGGGGACGAGATGACTGGGTAGTGGCAGTTAGAGGCCAAAGGATTGGCAGCCAATCACACCGCCGCTTCCTCGTCCAACCAAACTTTAGAGCATTTTCTGTTCAAGTCCTTACACTCCCGTTCGTCCTGAGCTTGTCGAAGGACGGTGCGGAGAGAGGAACGGAGGCTTGAACCGGGCTTCGACAAGCTCAGCCCGAACGGTATA
>JAITMS010000143.1 GCA_031277255.1 Azonexus sp. | reverse complement strand
TTGTCTTAATGAAATACCGATTATCTTGATTATCCAAGTGGGAATTGAATCGGCGAAAACCGCCTTCCGGTAAGAACCGCCTGACGTTTAGAGCAGTTTTTGTTTATTCGCCGAGAATTTGATACCGTTCGGGCTGAGCCTGGCCCTTCGACTTTGCCCAGGACAGGCGAAGCCCGGTTCAGGCTCCCAGCCCCCTCTCCGCACCGCCCTTCGACAGGCTCAGGGCGAACGGGAGATGTAAGGATTTGACGAAAACCGCTCTAACAACGGCAGGCGCGTTGATCAGAGCCGACTGTCCAGCAAACGGGAGAAAGGCGCAGGCGGCGGTTTGGCAAGCCGGGCCGAACGCGGCGCGCGGCTCAGCCGACCAGCGCCTTGGGCAGCGGGAAGGCGACGCCTTCGGCGACGCCGGTCGATTGGACGACGGTGGCTCCGGTCAGGGCGCGCAGGCGGTCGATGACTTGGGTAATGAGAATTTCCGGGGCGGAAGCGCCGGCCGTGACACCGATACGCTGTTTGCCGGCGAGCCATTCGGGTTTGATTTCAGCGGCGCCATCGACCAGCCAGGCTGCAACGCCCCGGCTCGCGGCGACTTCTTTCAGACGCCGCGAGTTGGAGCTGTTGGGGCTGCCGACGACGATGACGAGATCGCAAACGGCCGCCAGCGCCTTGACGGCATCCTGGCGGTTTTGCGTGGCGTAACAGATGTCGTCCTTCTTCGGCCCCTGAATGTTGGGGAAGCGTTGGCGCAAGGCCTCGATGACGAGGCTGGCGTCATCGACGGAAAGCGTGGTCTGGGTAACGAAGGCGAGTTGGTCGGGTTGGCGGACTTCAAGGCTGGCGACATCGGCGACGGTTTCGACCAGAACCATGCCGCTGTCGCTCTGGCCCATGGTGCCTTCGACTTCCGGGTGGCCCTGGTGGCCGATCATGACGATTTCGTGATCCTGCCGCCGCATTTTGCCGACTTCGACATGCACCTTGGTGACAAGCGGACAGGTGGCGTCGAAGACCTTGAGGCCGCGCCGCTCGGCTTCTTCGCGGACGGCTTTGGAGACGCCGTGGGCGCTGAAAATGACGGTGCCGCCGGGCGGCGCTTGGTCGAGTTCGTCAATGAACACCGCGCCTTTGGCGCGCAGGTCGTCGCAGACGAATGTGTTGTGCACGACTTCGTGGCGGACATAAATGGGCGGGCCGAATTTTTCCAGGGCGCGCAGCACGATGGCAATGGCGCGCTCGACACCGGCGCAGAAGCCGCGGGGGTTGGCGAGGATGATTTGCGGCGTCACGGCGTTTCTACCCGTGACAACAGACGATAGTGCGTCCAGTTCAATTCGTGACGCACTGCGTCACGAATTGGAAACGCCAAATAAAACAAGCGCATGTAACGCAAGTTGGAAGCATCAAAACCCTTGCCGAATCGTTCCGTCAGCCGGGCGGAAAGCTCCGCCAGTTGCCGCTGCCCATAAGCGGCGCGGGCCGCGCCTTGCTGTTCGTGGTCGACGATGAGACGGCCAATCTCCCAGTAGCTCACGACCATCGCCCGGTTGACGCTGTGGCGCACCTGGCCGCGCGCCTGGTCGATGATGTCGGCGATCTGGCCGACCAGCCGGGTCAGTTCATCGGTTTTTTCCAGATTCATGGTCTGCTGTGATTTTCCTCAAGCCGCGTCTACAAGATACCGACAATTTCCACTTCAAAGCGGATCGTTTGACCAGCCAGCGGATGATTGAAGTCGAACAGGGCGTGGGTGGCGTCGAGTTGGCGCAGGAATCCGGCGAAGCTGCCGCCATCGGGGGCGGTGAATTCAACCACCGAATTTTCCTTGAGCGGAATCTCGGCGGGCAGGCTGCTGCGGGCGATCCGTTCGACAAGGCGGGGATTACGCTGACCGAAGGCGTCGTCGGCTGCAAGTTCAAAGACGAAACGCTCACCGGCGGGCAGGCCGATGAGGACGGATTCAAGCGTTGCCGCCAGTTGACCGCCGCCCATTTGCAGGGTCGCCGGACTCATCTCGAAGGTCGAGAGAAATTCCTCGCCATCCGGCGTCGTGATGCGGTAATGCAGGGTCAGGAAGCTGTCGGAGCGGACGGTGGTCATGGGCTGTGGGCGTTCACGAAATCCTGACGTTCAATGCAGCGCAGGCTGGTACATGGCCTGAAACCGCTCGGCCAGCGCGCGCAGTTTTTTATCCAGCGTCCAGAGCTTTGCTTCCGGCGTCATCAGGGTGGAAGCAAGCAACAGCATGTCGACCAGCCCGCAGCCCGTGCCGAACAGGCGCTCGCGCTCGATGAAATCCATCACCTCGCGGACGCTGGCCCGCTGGGCCTGCCGCAGGTCGTGCAAATCGGCCAGCGTCTGCTTTCGATTGGGCGGCGCGCCGCAAGCGATTTCGCCAATAATCAGCGGATGCGTCAGCACCTGGTCAAGTTCGAGCAAATTCGCCAATACCCCATTGTTTTGCCGAAAATGATGAACCCACACCGAGGTATCGACGAGAACGCGCGGCATCAGCGGCCATCCTCGCGGCGGCGGGGAATCTCCGCCATGTCCGGCTGGCGCGCGCCAAGAGCGGCAAGGCGTTTGCCGGTCTGTACGCGGACGAAAGTCTTGACCGCCTCGCGGAAAAGATCGGCCTTGTCCATCGCCGGATCGGCCACTTCCAGCGCCCGCTCATACAGGGCATCCTCAATCGTTACGGTGGTTCTCATGGCGGCCCTCCGTCATCAAAATGGATGCAATGATACGCCGATATTGATGATGTCAGGCATCGGCATCGCGGCGGCCAGCCCATAACTGCTCGATGATAAGCAGCGCCGCGCCAACGGTGATGGCCGCGTCGGCGACATTGAAGGCGGGCCAGTAGTAACCGGCGGCGTGCCATTGAATGAAATCGACGACCGCTCCGAAGCGGATGCGGTCGATGACGTTGCCAAGCGCGCCGCCCATGATGAGCGTCAGCGCCAGCGCGGCGAGCGGGCGCTGCGGGCGGTAGAGCATGACGGCGATCCAGGCCGCGACGGCAAGCGACACCAGGGTGAAAAACCAGCGTTGCCAGCCCGGCTGGTCAGCAAGAAAACTGAAGGCCGCGCCGGGGTTGAAGGTCAGCACCCAGTTCCAGAACGGCGCGACGTAAAGGCTGTCGCCAATGGCGAGGTGATTGAGGACGAACCATTTGCTCAGTTGGTCGAGGCCAACCACGAGGGCGGCGAGGGCATACCAGCGAGTCGCTTCAGGCACAGCAGCGGCGCTCCCCGTCGCCGTACAGATTGCTGACGCAGCGGCGGCACAGCGTCGGATGTTCGGCGACTGCGCCGACATCGGGGCGGACGTGCCAGCAGCGTTCGCATTTGGCGTGGTCGAGCGGGGTGGCTGTGACCTGTTCGTTTTCATCCAAAACGACACGGGTGGCCGAGCAGATGAAGACGAATTTGAGGTCGTCGCCGAGCGAGGTCAGGGCAGCGTATGTCTCGCCCGCGCAGCGGACATCGACGGCGGCTTGCAGCGATGAACCGATGCGGCCCGCTTCGCGCTGGGCTTCGAGCGCCTTGGTGACCTCGTTCCTCACACTGCGGATGAGCGTCCACTTCGCCAGCAAGGCGCTTTCATCGGCCAATCCGGGCAGGTCGTGCCAGACGTGGAGCATCACCGAATCATCGGGCTGGCCGTTGAGGATGGCCCAGGCTTCTTCGGCGGTGAAGGCGGCGATCGGCGCGAGCAGGCGGACGAAAGCCTGGCTGATGTGCCACAGCGCCGATTGCGCCGAGCGGCGGGCGACGGATTTGGCCGCCGTGGTGTACAGGCGGTCTTTGAGGATGTCGAGGTAAAAGCCGCCGAGGTCTTCTGAACAGAAGGTTTGCAGGGCGTGGACGACGCGGTGGAATTCGTAGCTGTCGTAGTCGGCGCGGCAGGCGTTTTGCAACTGGCGGGTCAGGGCCAGCGCATAGCGGTCGATTTCCAGCCAATCGCCCACCGGCAGCAGGTCGGCGGCGGGGTCGAAGTCGGAGACGTTGGCCAGCAGAAAGCGCAGGGTGTTGCGGATGCGGCGGTAGCTTTCAACCACGCGCTTCAGGATTTCTTCCGAAATGGAGAGTTCGCCGGAGTAGTCGGTGGCCGCCGTCCACAGGCGCAGGATGTCGGCGCCCATTTTGTCCGAGACTTGCTGCGGGGCGATGACGTTGCCCTTTGACTTGGACATTTTGTGGCCCTTGCCATCGACGACGAAACCGTGCGTCAGCAAGGCTTTGTACGGCGCCCGGCCATCCATCGCCGCGCCGGTCAGGAGCGAGGAATGAAACCAGCCACGATGCTGGTCGGAGCCTTCGAGGTAAAGATCGGCGGGCCAGCGCAGCGGGTCGGCGTGCGCGCCGCGCAGGACGCTCATGTGCGTGGCGCCGGAATCAAACCAGACATCGAGAATATCGGTCGTCTTGAGGTAATCGGCGGCTTCCGCGCCGAGCAGTTCGGCGGCCTCAAGCTGCGTCCAGGCTTCGATGCCGCCCTGTTCGACGCGCTGGGCGACTTCTTCCATCAATTCGAGCGTGCGCGGGTGCAGTTCGCCGCTCGCCTTGTGGGTGAAAAAGGGCAGCGGCACGCCCCAGTTGCGCTGGCGCGAGATGCACCAGTCGGGGCGGTTGGCGATCATCGCGTGCAGGCGGTTCTTGCCCCAGGCCGGGTAGAAGGCGGTGTCGTCAACGCCCTGCAAGGCGGCTTCGCGCAGCGTGTGTCCGGCGGGTTCTGTGGCGGCGACGCCCTGACTATCAACATCCGGCGCGTCCATGCGGACGAACCACTGGCTGGTGGCGCGGTAGATCAAGGGCGTGCGGTGCCGCCAGCAGTGCATGTAGCTGTGCTCGATGGTCTCGACCTTCAAGAGCGCGCCGACTTCGGCCAGTTTGTCGACGATGGCGGGATTGGCCCGCCAGACATTCATGCCGCCGAAAAAGGGCAGATCGGCGACGAACACGCCGTCGCCCTGCACCGGCGTCAGAATATCCTCGTTGCGCAGCCCGTAACGCTTGCCCGACTGGAAATCCTCAAGACCATAGGCCGGCGCGGAGTGAACGATGCCGGTACCGGCTTCGAGCGTCACATAATCGCCGAGAAAAACCGGCGACAGGCGATCGTAAAACGGATGGCGGAAGGCGATGTGCTCCAGCGCCGCGCCCCGGCAACTGGCCAGCGTGCTGCCGGAAAGGCCGTAGCGGGCGAGACAACCGGCCTGCAAATCAGCGGCCAGAACGAGGCAGCCTTTTTCCGTCTGGACGAGGTTGTAGATGAATTCGGGATGGGCGTTGAGCGCCTGGTTGCCGGGCAGCGTCCACGGCGTGGTGGTCCAGATCACAGCGTAAGTCTCACCCGGCGGCAGGGCGGCGAGGCCAAAGGCGGCGGCCAGTCGGTCACGGTCAGCGACGGCAAAGGCAACGTCGATGGCCGGTGATTTTTTGTCCTGATACTCCACTTCCGCCTCGGCCAGCGCCGAGCCGCAGTCAAAACACCAATTGACCGGCTTTAAGCCGCGATAGACGAAGCCCTGCCGCAACATGGCGGCGAGCGCCCGGATTTCGTCGGCCTCGGTTTTGAAATTCATGGTCAGATAGGGATTGTCCCAATCACCGAGCACGCCGAGGCGGATGAAATCCTTTTTCTGGCGGGCGATCTGCTCGCTGGCAAAGGCGCGGGCCAGGCGTTGCACTTCGCCGCGCGGGATGTTTTTGCCGTGCGTTTTTTCAATCTGGATTTCAATCGGCATCCCGTGGCAGTCCCAGCCCGGCACATAGGGCGCATCGAAGCCGGACAGCGTTTTGCTGCGGACGATGATGTCCTTGAGAATCTTGTTGACCGCATGGCCGATGTGAATGTCGCCATTGGCGTAGGGCGGGCCGTCGTGCAGCACGAACTTCGGGCGGCCCCGGCTGCTCTCGCGGATGCGCCGGTACAAGGCTTTTTGTTGCCAGGCGGCGACCCATTGCGGCTCGCGCCGGGGCAGGTCGCCGCGCATCGGGAAGGGCGTATCGGGAAGATTGAGGGTGTCTTTGTAATCAGCCATCGCGTTCTCAGAGCTTGAAATGGGCGCGCGCCGCCGCCGCGTCGGCGGCAATCTGCGCCTGCAAGGCGGCGAGCGAAGCAAAACGCTGCTCGTCGCGCAATTTTTTGACAAAACGGACGGCGATATGGGCGCCGTAAATATCGCGGTCGAAATCAAACAGATGCACTTCCAGCAGGGTGCGCGTGCCGCCCACCGTGGGCCGGACGCCGAGATTGGCGACGCCGGGTAGCGGGCGCTCACTTGCGCTCATGCCCAGGCCGCTCACCTCAACGGCAAACACCCCCGTCATCGGCAGCGGATTGTGCTTGATGCGCAGATTGGCCGTGGCAAAGCCCAATTGACGCCCCAGCTTGTCGCCATGCACGACCTGCCCATCCATGCCGTAAGGGCGGCCCAGCAAACGGGCGGCGTGCGCCATGTCGCCAGCGGCCAGCGCCCGGCGCACGGCAGAACTGGAAGCGCGCTCGTCGCCGACAACGACGGTCGGCATGGCGCTCACGCCAAAGCCAAGGCGCGCGCCCACCGCTTGCAGCAGCGCAAAATCGCCCTGGCGGCGGTGGCCGAAGCGAAAATCATCACCGATGATGAGCCGCCGCGTTCTGAGGCTGCGGCAGAGCACGTCTTCGATGAACTGCTCGGCGGTCAGCGCCGCGAAACGGGCGTTGAAGGGGCAAATCATCGTCTGCGCCACCCCCGCCTCGCCCAGCAGTTCCAGCTTTTCACGCAGGGTCGTCAGCCGCGCCGGAGCCGAGGCCCGCGCGAAAAATTCCCGTGGATGCGGCTCAAAGCTCAGCACCGTCGGCGTCAACCCCGACTGCCGCGCCGCCGCCCCAAGCTGTTCGAGCAAGGCCGCATGACCGCGATGCACGCCATCGAAATTGCCGATGGCGAGCACGACGGGAGCAGGAACAGGAGAGGAATAACCGCGATAAACGCGCATCGAAAGGCAGCCGGAAAAAGCTTCGAATTATAACGGTCGGCAGCCTGCCCGCCGCGATGGATTTGCGGCGGCGCTTAACCCAGCGCCGTCTTTGCCTTGGGGCCGGGCGGGTGTTTGATGAAATACTGGCGGATGCCGCGGACGATGGCTTCGGCCAGTTTTTCCTGATAGGCGTCGTCCTTGAGGCGGCGTTCTTCTTCCGGGTTGGAAATGAAGGCGGTTTCGATCAGCGCCGAAGGAATGTCAGGCGCTTTGAGGACGGCGAAACCGGCTTGCTCGACGTGGTTCTTGTGCAGGGTGTTGATGGTCCCCAGTTCACCCAGCAGATAGCCGCCCAGTTTGAGGCTGTCGGCAATGGTCGCCGTCTGCGACAGATCGAGGAGAGTGCGGGCAAGGAAGGGATCGCGGGTGCTGATATTGACGCCGCCGATGAGGTCGGCCCGGTTTTCGTGTTGCGCCAGGAGCCGCGCCTGCGTGCTCGAGGCGCCGCGCTCGGAGAGGACGAAAACCGAGGAGCCGCGAGCGTCGGGCTTGATCCAGGCATCGGCGTGGATGGACAAAAAGAGATCGGATTGCACCCGCCGCGCCTTTTGCACGCGGATGTGCAGCGGCACGAAGAAGTCGGAATCGCGGGTCAGCACGGCGCGCATGTTCGGCTCGGCGTCGATGCGCCGCTTGAGGCGTTTGGCGACGGCGAGCGTGACGTTTTTTTCACGGGTGCCGCCCTTGCCGACCGCGCCGGGGTCTTCGCCGCCGTGGCCGGGGTCGAGGGTGATCGTGACCAGCCGTTCGACCACCGGCTTGCCGGATTTTTTGGCCGTCTGCACTGCCGGGGCGTCGCTGCCCGTTTCTTCTTTTTTGTCGTCGAGCGGAAAATCCTGGGCGTCGGGCAGCGGCTCGACGTTCTCCTTGCGCCCTTCGAGCAGGGCCATCAGCGGGTCGGGCGGGACAGCGGGATAAACGTCGAGAACCAGACGATGACCGTATTCGCCAACCGGGGCGAGGGTAAACACCTGCGGCTTGACCTTGCCCTTCAATTCCATGACGAGGCGGACGACGCCCGGCTTGAAGCGGCCAGCGCGCAGGAGCTTGATGTTGGGATCGTCAGTGCTCACTTTCCCGGCCAGGCTATCAACCACGCTGTTCAATTCGACGCCGTCGATATCGACGACGAGGCGATCCGGGTTGTCGACGGTGAAATGCTCGAATTTGAGCGGCGTATCGGATTCAAGCGTGACCCGCGTGTAATCCGCCGACGGCCAGACGCGCACGGCGAGCACCGTCGATTTGGCCGCCGCCCGCCCGGCCAGCGGCGTCAGCGACAGAATCAGCGAAGCGCCGACGTAGCGGAGGAGTTGCCGCCGGGCTGGCGCGGGCGCCAGGTTGGCGGAAGCGCCGCTAGACATCGCGCGCCCTCCGCCGATGCGGCAATGGCTTCGAGCCGCCGGCCCGCGCCGTCATGGCGCAAGGAGAGACGGAGATCGGGAGGCGGCAGACAAGCGGCGGCGCGTTCCGGCCATTCGACCAGAGCGATCGCGCCTTTATGGAAGTATTCGCCAAACCCCGCATCAAGAAACTCATCGGGCGACTCAAACCGATAAAAATCAAAGTGATATAAGTATAAACTCGAAACTACATAAACTTCAACCAGGGAATAGGTCGGACTTTTGACCGGGCCGACATGACCCAGCGCCCGAATCAGCGCCCGCGCCAAGGTTGTTTTGCCCGCGCCGAGATCGCCTTCGAGGTAGATGACGAGGCCGCCGCCTCTCAAGCCCCTCTCCCCTGGCGGGAGAGGGGTTGGGGAGAGGGGG
>JAITMS010000113.1 GCA_031277255.1 Azonexus sp. | reverse complement strand
GCCGCCTCGGCCTGTTTCAGCTTCCTGGCTTTAATCCATCCTGCCAGTTCGCTCATCAAGGACTGCTTGATCGCCAGTTTTTCAGAAATGATGGTGTCTGTTTCGGCCAGCAGCCTGGCCGCTTCATCGGGTTCAAAACCCAGGTCAGCGAAGACGTTGCCGCCGACTGGCGTCACGTGTGTGATGATCGACTCGGAACTCACGGCTACTTATGTGTTGCCCGGTAGCGGGCTGCGATCTCTTGTTTGCTCTGCCGCAACAATACGATTTCGGATGGTGTCAGCATCCGGGGAGCGTTCAAGGTAGCGAGCTTCTGATTGAGTAAGGCAGTCGAAGGTGTGACCGAACCGCTGTTGCCACCAGATTTCAGGTGTTTGTCCATGTTTTGCCCTCGAAGACGTTACGCCATCGAGCGCCCTTTGAGCCAATCCCTGAGCGCCGCGTTCATGCGCGTCTGCCAGCCCGGACCGCCAGCCTTGAAGGCAGCCAGCACATCGCAGTCAAAGCGTACCGTGGTCGATTCTTTGTTGCTGCCGATCGGTCGGCCCCGACGCATCAAGCGTTTGCCGACGTACAAGTCGGCCTCGGCAATCCAGTCGTCGGTAATTTCCGGCGCGTCGTCCGGATCAGACCAAGTGGGGCGCAAGTTTTTTTCGTTCGCGTTCATTGGCTTTCCTCATACTGATAATACGGGTGACATCATCACCCCGTGGCGTCCAGGTTACGAGCACAATGCGCCCGTCCAACCAGCCCGCTGTGATAAAACGATCCTCACCATAGTCTTCCCGGTCATCCATGCGCGTCAAATGCGGGCCGTCGAATATTTCCCCTGCGCGAGCAAAGTCCAACTGGCGCTTATCAAGCGTTGTCCTCTGCTTCTTCGGGTCAAATTCAATGTCCATCGCCATTTATTGTTGTAACAATAAGCCACCAAGTCAAGCTCGGATTGTGATGCCAAATAAAAAACGGCCACCCGAAGGTGGCCGTTTTTTTTGGGGGTCTAAACCGGGAGCCGGGTTAGAAGCTGTGGCGCAGGCCGACCATGAAGCCGGAGTAGGTAGAGCCAGCACCAGCGTCAATACCATTTTCAACCTGATTGTTGTAGAAATGGAAGTTGCCGCCATCATCATTGCTCAGGCGCGAGTAGCGGGCATGAACCATCGTGCGCTTGGAGAGCGAGTAGGTGTAGAGAGCAGACCAGATCGTGGCTTTATCATCCCCATCAGGACCGCCGGAGATATCCGTTTCACCAGACCGACCATATTGCAGGCCGACGGTGTTGGCGCCAAAGGTATGGGCGACAGCAACAGACCAGGCGCTACGCTTTAGATCGGGGCCTTTCACGTCAAGAGGGGCACCATAATTACTCAAAGTATAACAGCCCGTGAAGCACTCAACCTTGGTGTTGTCATACAAGGCAGAGAACTTGGTGCCGAAAGGCGCTGTATACGCGGCAGCCACACGCCAGACGCGAGCATCCATTTCTTCCGCGACCAGTTGGGCGGCGTTACCGGTTTGTACGCTGTCGCGCGTCTTGTGGTAGCCGATACCGACGAAGAGCGGGCCATTGTCGTATTGCGCGGCGATCTGCCAAGCGTTGGCATTGACCTTGTCATCCAAGACACCATCGGGCCCACCCCCGGGCCCCGGCGGGTTAGGCTCCAAATCTGCGCGATCACGCTGCTCGCCATTGACATAGGCGCCAATCACGGTGAAGCCGCCAAAACTCGGCGAGATGTAGGCGACGGCATTGGAGGCACGGTCATCGGCACCGGTCTTGACGCCAGCGATCCGGCCCGTAACCGACGAGGTGGTGCCGAACCCGGCCCAGCCCGGCATGATGTCAACCTTGGCGCCCATGGCGCGCAGCGGGTGGGTCAGCGTACCGGCGGCGATGGTGCCGAAGCCGCCCGCCAGACCGATGAAGCTGTCACGGCTGGCCCAGTTGCCGCCCGTGCTATCCGGGTTGACGCCGCTTTCGATCTGGAACACGGCCTTCAAGCCATTGCCGAGGTCTTCGACGCCCTTGAAGCCGATGTGCGAGGAGTTGTTGTCGAGACGACCAACGGTTTTCTGATCCTGATTGTTGCCGTCCGCCTTACCCTTGACCCAAGCCTGACCCAAGTCAACCACACCATAAATCGTCACATTGGTCTGCGCGAAGGCCGCGCCGGAAACCAGGCCAGCGACAGCCAGAGCGATAATTTTTTTCTGCATCGTAAATCTCCTAAACGGTTAGTTTTTAACCGGCCTTTGCGGCCAAAACCTCAAGCGCCGGTCAAGCTCTACCTCTCGGATGAAAGGTTGGCAGCTATTTTCCCCACCCCGCCGTCCGCGGACAAGCCTTGTTTGCGGCAAAGCCAAAGATTACGGGGGATTTGTTGCGTTGTCGCAACACAGTCGAGAAGCCACAGGATCGCAGGGGGCGATGCAAACGGATGCGCGATGCCGCCGCTTCTCCCTCTCCCCCGGCCCCTCTCCCGCAAGCCTGTCCTGAGCCTGTCGAAGGGTGGGCGAGGGAAGTCGGGCGGGGGGGGCAATAGAGCGGTTTTGATTCAAGTGCATACACACCCCTATACCGTTCGGGCTGAGCTTGTCGAAGCCCGGTTCAAGCCTCTGTTCCTCTCTCCGCACCGTCCTTCGACAAGCTCAGGACGAACGGGAGTGTAAGGACTTGAACAGAAAGCGTTGCCGCTGGGTTTCGCTACGCTCTACCCAGCCTACGGGCTACGGGCTACGCTCTCACAGGTCGAGTTCGGCATGCGAGCCAAGCCGGACAAGTTCCAGGGTGTCGGCGTTCGGCTTTCTGTAGATCAACACGAGATCGGGCTTGATGTGGCAATCCCGATGGTCTTTCCAGTCGCCGGTCAGCGGGTGATCATAGCAACGCGGCTCCAGCGGCGCATCGTTTGCCAGTGCAATCAGTATCGGCAGCAGATCGGTTTCAAGCGTTTTTCCATGCTGACCTTTGGCTTCGCGTTTCTGGTCGCGCCTGAATTGCCCGGTTCGCTTGATTTCCCTCATTCTGCCTGGGCCGCCCGAATCTCGGCCCGGAGTTGATCAAGCGTCACTGTTTCCAGCTCGCCCGCACGAGCGGCGCGCATGGCGGCAATGGTTGTCTCGTTCGGAATCAGCGGATCAAAAGGCAAGGCTTTTTCACGCGCAACACGGGTCAGCATCAGCCGCACGGCATCGGATACGGACAGTCCAATCGCGGCCAGAACTGCTGCCGCTTCAGTTTTTATGTCACCATCAATGCGTGTTTGTATGACCTGATTGGCAGCCATTGTTTCATCCTTTCGCTTACATTGTCAGTACATTGTAGCGCGATTTGAAGCACTGAGCGTCCCGTTGTTTTTCAGCGGATACAAGCATGTCAAAGCCCGATTCAAGCCTCCGTTCCTCTCTCCGCACCGTCCTTCGACAAGCTCAGGACGAACGGGAGTGTAAGGACTTGAACAGAAAGTACTCTAGCCCCTCTCCCGCAAGCAGGAGAGGGGAGTTGGGCGGGGGCAATAGCCCCTTGTTTGGTGGGTTTCAGTGCAACATTTTTGCGATGGTCTCCCTCTTCCACAAGTGGGAGAGGGGGCGGGGGAGAGGGGAGTCAGATTGTAGGCTGGGTAGAGCGAAGCGAAACCCGGCATTCTCCCGGTATTCTTCTGGCGTTGCCGCTGGGTTTCGCTACGCTCTACCCAGCCTACGGGCTACGGGCTTTCCTCTCTCCCCCGGCCTCTCTCCCGCAAGCGGGAGGGGAGAAAGGGCGGTGGCGTGCATCCGTTTGAATCGTACCCTTGCCTCGGGTGCGCTGTTGAGTTTGTCGTTGATTGATGCTAAAACAGCAACTGCCATTTTTACGACAACAAACCGCAATGGGCGAAACCAGAACTTTCGATAGCATTGAGATCAGACGTCCCGAATTGGCAAGGGGTTATCTTGGCCTGCTGGCCGCCGAGCCGGGACGACCGCTGGCGCTGTTTGCGCCGCGCCGGGTCGGCAAGACGCATTTTCTCGATCACGATCTGTCGCCCGCCGCCAAGCAGGCCGGGATGTTGCCGGTCTATGCCGATTTGTGGCTGCACCGGGCAGACCCGCTGGCGGCAATCAATCATGCGCTTGAGGAAGCCCTGGATGATGCGATGATCCCCGATGGGCGATTGGGCAAAGTCGCCAAGACTCCGGTCAGAAAAATCAGCGTGCCGGGCGCCAGCCTTGATCTTGGTGAGGCGCCACAGCGACGGCCTCTCCCCGCCGCGCCGGACTTGCGGCTCGATGCCGTGCTGGCCCGTCTGGCGACCCAGCACGGCGGAAAGATTCTACTGATGCTGGACGAGGCGCAAACGTTGGCCGATTTTCCGGCCGATCTGATTGCCACATTGCGGGCCGTACTGCATAAGCGAAAAAATCAGGTCGATGCCGTTTTTACCGGGTCTTCGCAGGAAGGGCTGGCCCGGTTGATGACGACGGTTGGCGCGCCGATGTATCAATTCGCCCAGCTTTTGAGTTTTCCATTTTTGGGTGAGGCGTATTTGCAGCAATTGGCTGTGCATTTCGCCAGCGTCCATCCGGGCAAGGCGCTCGATGTGGCGGCGTTACAAACGCTATTTGCGCGCCTTGGCCATAAACCGGCGCTGTTGCGCGATATTGTCAAGTCGATGTCGGCGGAAGGCATCACGGATACCCATACCGGCCTCCAGCACTTTATGGCCGACGAACGCCAGGCGGCTGGCTGGCGCGCGCTTCTGGATGCGCTCTCGCCGCTTGACAGAATGGTGGTGACGGTGATCGGACAAGGGCGACCGCCGCTCGGCAAAGAGACATTGGCGCTTCTGGGCAGAGGCGTCGGCGGCAAGGTAACGATCTCGAAGGTGCGGGCGGCTATCGAGAAGTTGAAACGCAACGGCATTCTGTCGAAAGCGGGCGGTCAGATCGCCATCGAGGATCAACTGCTTGCCGAATATGTGACGCAATTGCCGCTCGCTGCGGCTGGTTGAACGCAACACGGGGCGGCATCAGCCGCACGGCATCGGATACGGTCAACCCGATCGCGGCCAGAACCGCCGCCGCTTCGGTTTTTATGTCGCCATCAATGCGTGTTTGTATGACCTGGTTGGCCGCCATTGTTAGAGCGTTTTCTGTTAAAGTGTTTACACGCCCGTTCGTCCCGAGCTTGTCCCTTCGACAGGCTCAGCCCGAACGGTATAGGGGGTGCGTACACTTGAATCAAAACTGCTCTAATCCCTTCCGCTTATATTGTCGATACATTGTCGCGGTATGAAGCACTGAGCCTCCCACTATTTTTTCAGCGGGTACATGCGCCTGGCGTGAGCCACCATTTCGATTTGTACCCGATCCGCCAGCACGCGATAAAACACAAGGTAGTTGGGATGAACCACGATTTCGCGGTAGCCGGGCATCCGTTCGCTTTCCTGAAACAGGTATGGATGCCCGGACAGGTTGACGGTGGAGGCTTTCAACACCTGCCAGAGTTTGAGCGCCGCCGCCGGGTTGCGCTCGGCGATGTAATCGGTAATGGCGGCCAAATCCTCGTCGGCAGCTTCCGTCCAGAAGACCGGAAGCATCAGGCGACTTGGCGCTGCCGCCAGCGGGCCAGGCGCTCTTCCATGCGGCCTGCGATTTCATCGTGCGGCACCGGCGGGCGCGGGTCGGCCTGACGCCGTTGCAACTCGGCACGTATCCAAGCGGTGTGTTCGGCCTCCTGATCGACCGTTTCAAACTCGGAAGCAATGGGGTCCAATGTGGCAGGCGTGTTCATGCGCTTTCCTTGGCAAAATTTTGCATAGGGTATCAGTTTTGGCCGTTTATGCCCTACACCGCGAAACAGAGGTATTTCACCTCTAGATATTCTTCAATCCCGTACCTTGAACCTTCGCGGCCGAGGCCGGATTGTTTGATGCCGCCGAAGGGCGCGGTTTCGTTGGCGATGAGGCCGCTGTTGATGCCGACCATGCCGTATTCGAGGGCTTCGCCAAGACGCCAGCAGCGGCCTATGTCGCGGCTGTAGAAGTAGGCGGCGAGGCCGTATTCTGTGTCGTTGGCGATCGCAATGGCTTGTTCTTCGGTCTCGAAGCAGAATACGGGGGCCAGCGGGCCGAAGGTTTCTTCGCGGGCCAGCCGCATGGTGGGGTCGACATCGGCGAGCACCGTCGGCTGGAAAAAGTTGCCGCCAAGCGCATGACGAGCGCTGCCGCAGAGGACGCGAGCGCCTTTGGCGACGGCGTCGGCAACGTGGCTCTCGACCTTGGCCAGGGCGGCGGCGTTGATGAGCGGCCCTTGATTGACGCCAGCGACGCTGCCCGGCCCGACCTTGAGGCGGCGCGCGCCTTCGGCCAGGCGGGCGGCAAAGGCTTCGTAAATGCCAGACTGGACGAGAAAACGGTTGGCGCAGATGCAGGTCTGGCCGGTGTTGCGGTATTTGGCGCTGAGCGCGCCGTCGACGGCGGCGTCGAGATCGGCGTCGTCAAAGACGATGAAGGGGGCGTTGCCGCCGAGTTCGAGCGAGAGTTTTTTCAAGGTCGGGGCGCTTTGCGCCATGAGTAGTCGGCCAACGGCGGTCGAGCCGGTGAAGGAGAGTTTGCGGACGGTCGGGTTGGCGGTCAGTTCGCCGCCAATGGCCGCCGGGTCGCCGGTCACGACGTTGAGTACGCCCGGCGGCAGCCCCGCCTGTTCGGCCAGTACGGCCAGGGCCAGCGCCGTCAGGGGCGTTGCTTCCGCCGGTTTGACGACGACGGTGCAACCGGCGGCCAGCGCCGGCGCGACCTTGCGGGTGATCATCGCCAGCGGGAAATTCCACGGTGTAATGGCGGCGCAGACGCCGACCGGCTGTTTGATGACGATCTGCCGCGTGTTCGGGGCCGGGCTTGGAATGTGCTCGCCATAAGTCCGTTTGCCTTCTTCGGCAAACCATTCGACGAAGGAGGCGCCGTACAGTACTTCGCCTTGCGCTTCCGTCAGCGGTTTGCCGCATTCGGCGGTAATCAGGCGGGCGAGATCGGCGGCGTTGTCCACGATCAGCCGATTCCAGGCTTGCAAGACCTGCGCCCGCTGTCTGGCCGTCAGCGCCTGCCAGGCGGGCAGGGCGGCAGCGGCGGCGGCGATGGCGCGGCGCGTCTCCATCGCGCCGCAAGATGGCACGACCGCCAGTTGCTCGCCGCTGGCCGGATCAAGCACCGCCAGCGTCGCGCCATCATCCGCGCCCAGCCATTGGCCGCCGATGTGGTTGGCGGTTTGCAGCAAATCGCTGTTTTGCAGCTCGATCATTTTGAAAAACTCTCGTAAAAACGCTAAGTTAACGTATATTCCGCAGAAATGACATGAACTCAATGTCCACTTTATCCACCCGCCTCGCCGCGCTGTCCGCCTTGCTTGCCGCGCTGCTCTCGGCCTGCGGTACCGCTGACGGCCCGTCCGCCACATCGGGGACTATAACGCAGGCCCCGGCCACGGTCAGCGCCGCCGGTAACGAGGTGGTTCTCTACGCCCTCGCCCTGATCGACACCGATTACCGCTTCGGCGGCAAAAACCCGGAAGCCGGGCTGGATTGCAGCGGCATGGTGAGCTACATCTACGCTCACGCCGCCGCGCTCAAAGTCACCGGCAGCGCCGCCGACATCGCCCGCCAGGGCCGCTCCATCGAGCGCGCCAGACTGCGTCCGGGCGATCTGGTTTTTTTCAATACCAGCAACCGGCCTTTTTCACACGTCGGCATCTATATTGGCGATACCCGCTTCGTCCACGCCCCTTCGACCAACGGCCAGGTTCGCATCGACAAGCTCAACGACCGCTACTACGCCCAACGCTTTGAGGCGGCCCGCACCTTTTTCGATTGATTGGACGCGCCCGGCGGCAACCGGTAAAATCCGCCCTCCCAAGCGCCCATAGCTCAGCTGGATAGAGTACTGCCCTCCGAAGGCAGGGGTCGTGCGTTCGAATCGCGCTGGGCGCGCCAGTTATTTTCCAGCGGTCTGCCAGTGATCTGGCGGGTCGCTTTTGTTTTGGCAGTCCAGTAGGCGCGGCGTTCGGCGTCTTTTTCGGTATCGGCTTCCTGCTGTCCTTCTTCCGGTCAAGCACGGATGAGAAGTCAAAAACGGAAATCGTCTTGACGATTCAGGCCGAACGGATATGAAAAAAGCCGAGGATTCCCGGCTTTTTGTACTTCCTTCCTTGTGTTACGGGATCAGTTTTGTTAGGGCGACTATTGCCCCGGCCTGTGCTATGAGCAGAGCAGCAACCCATTGAATTATTTTTGCTCTCTCGTTTGAGACTTCGATTTTGACTTGATTGACTGCGTTTTCAAGGTCTTGTTTAGTGACCAGCGCCGCGCTACCCAAGGCCGCGCTTAGTGTTTCGCTGAGTATTTGCGCCTCGGCTTCGGCGACCTTCGGCTCCATGCCAGCATCTTTCAGTCGTTTGCTGTATTGAAGCGTATCAAACGTAAATGTCAGTGTTGTGCTCATCTGTTGCTCCCTTCAGTTGCTTGAGTGTAGCCGGGAAGCCATCCTGTTTCCAGTCTTGAGAACTGGCCTTTCTCGATCAATGATCTGGACCGTAGAGCCGCTCTCAGCGTGCATTTGCTCGTTTTGCGGATGGTTGGCAGTGCTCATGGTTTGCCTCCTGTGGTTGATGATTCGTCCCGTTTTCGCCTGCCCTCGCAAAGCGTCGCGGAGTAGCTCCGATTTATCGGGAGTTGTCTTCAGGGAAAGCAGGAAGCCGTGACAGACAGGTGCTTTATCTGGCTGGCAAGGTTTTTTGCTCTCCCTCTAAATAGCATGGCCGAAGCACGGGGGACGGTCGAGCCGCAGCGACTCCGGTAAAATGCTGGGCTACTACCCTTTTTCAGGAACAACCGGCATGACTCAGGATGAGCTCAAACAGGCGGTCGCTCAGGCGGCTGTGGATTACGTGGCCGAGCAGGCGTCGGCGGGCAGTGTGATTGGCGTGGGCACCGGCTCGACGGCTAATTTTTTCATTGATGCGCTGGCCCGCCTGAAAGACCGTTATCCAAGCACCGTCGCCAGTTCGGAGGCGACCCGGCGGCGGCTGGAGGGGCACGGCTTTAGCGTGCTTGATCTCAACGATGTCGAAACGATGCCGGTCTATGTCGATGGGGCGGATGAAATCGACGGCGGGCTGAATATGATTAAAGGCGGCGGCGGGGCGCTGACGCGGGAGAAAATCGTCGCCGCCGTGGCCGATACCTTCGTTTGCATCGCCGACGCTTCCAAAGAAGTGGCGACGCTGGGGCGTTTTCCGCTGCCGGTTGAGGTCATCCCCATGGCCCGCGCCCAGGTTGCCCGCGAACTTGCCAAACTCGGCGGCAAGGTGGCGCTGCGCGAGGGTTTCGTCACCGATAACGGCAACCTGATTCTCGATGTCCACGGTCTCTCGATCAGCGACCCGAAAATGCTGGAAGGGCACATCAACCAGATCGTCGGCGTCGTCACCAACGGGCTGTTCGCCCGGCGTCCGGCCAACGTGCTCTTGCTCGGCACGGCAGAGGGCGTTCGCCGCAAGGGGGAAGCGCGATGACGCCATTGACCTCCGCCGCCGACGAGGCAAGGACGGTGGTCGACGCGCTGCGTCAACTGCCCGGCTTTGATGTGAGTGTCGGCCTCAATCTTTTGCGCAACCGCTGCGACAAGTACCTGCATCTGCTGACCATGTTCCTCGAACATCATGGCGGCGACATTGATCTGCTGCGCCGCCAGATCGCCGCTGGCCAGCGTGCTGACGCCCGTCTGCTGGCCCATTCGCTCAAGGGCGTCGCGGGTAGTATCGGCGCGACAGCCTTGCATCACGACGCCGCCGCCTTTGAAACCGCGATCAAGGAAGACGCCGATCCGGCCACGCAGGAATCCCTGCTGACGGCCCTGGCCGCCAGCCACGCGGCATTGGTCGCTGGTCTGCGGCGGCATCTGCGGCCGCCGACGCCGCCGTCCGCCGCTGTCGATTGGCCTGCCCTGCGCCAGTTGCTCGACACGCTGGCCACCCAGCTTGAAACGGATGAAATGGCCGCTTACGACCGTTGCGCCGAAGATGGCGGCAAGATCCGCGAAGCCTTGGGCAAACCCGGCGAGCGTCTGGTCGAAGCGATTGAAACCTTCGCCTTTGCCGAGGCGCAGGCGGCGCTTGCCGCCATCCGCCGGGCTTTTCCGCAGTTGGCGTAATTCCATTTCCAGATCAAACGATGACTTTGTCGACTTCGCTTGCCGTACAGCCGTACTGCCTGCGCTTCGTCTTCGCGTACTGAAAACGGAATAAGCTCCGGCGGTCCGTCAGCCGGGCCGCCCGCTCAAGCCTTGGGCGGGACGTAGCCCTGAACCTGATCGGCGCCGTCGCCGAAAAAGTGTTTTTCCACCTGTTCGGCCAGATATTTGCGGTGCTGCGGATCGGCGAGATTGAGGCGGTTCTCGTTGATAATCATGGTTTGCATCCTGATCCACTGCTGCCAGGCTTCTTTCGAGATACTGTTGAAGATGCGCTGACCGAGAGCGCCCGGATAGGGTGGTAAATCAAGACCTTCGGCTTCGCGGCCAAGTTTGAGGCAATGGACGGTACGGGTCATGGCTGGCTCCTTAAATTGGGGAAATGGCGGGCATTACTTTTGTCGCCGTAGCGGACGATTCTGATAGCCGGGCGGCCCGCGGCAAATGGGCGAAGGCCACGGCTCAAGCATGTACCGGCGTTGCCGTCAGCCGCACGCCAAGCGCCGCGCAGACGCGCTG
>JAITMS010000059.1 GCA_031277255.1 Azonexus sp. | reverse complement strand
CTTACCCACAGCACGCCCGGGCGGCCCCCCCCCGCTGGCACGCCCCGCCGCCCGGTGGGGGGTGGGGGTGGGGGGCCGCCCCCCGCGGCCGTTCCGCCAACCTCCCCCCTCTCCCTCTTTCCCTCTCCCACGAGGGGAGAGGGACGATCACGCGACGCTTGCTGTCCGGCGTCCGGGTTGTCGAGTTCGTTCAACCAACTCCTGAACTGGTAGCGCGTAAAAAAGCCGCGCAAGGCGTCGGCGTCGGGCGGGGCGGCGGTTAAATCGAGCGGTGACGGCAAACCGGGCAGATCGCAGACGACGGTGACCAGTTTTTTACCCAGCGGCAAAAAGCCAAGATGGTCGCGCAGATTCTGGCCGACCGCGCCGCCGATTTCCCCGGCGCGGGCGATGAGGGCTTCCAGCGAGCCGTATTCGTTCAGCCATTTGACGGCGGTCTTCGGCCCGCATTTGGCGACGCCCGGCACGCCGTCGACGGCGTCGCCGACCAGGGCGAGGTAATCGACCATTTGCTCCGGCGGCACGCCGAATTTTTGCGCCACGCCCGCCCTATCGAGCAGTTCGTTGCTCATCGTGTTGTACCAGCGCACGCGCGGCCCGACCAGTTGGGTCAGGTCTTTGTCGCCGGTCGAAATCAGCGTCTCGATCCCGGCGGCGTCGGCCTGCCGCGACAAGCTGCCGATCACGTCATCGGCTTCGACGCCGTCGACCATCAGCAGCGGCCAGCCCGCTGCCTTGATGATGGCGTGCAGCGGCTCGATCTGCGCGACCAGATCATCCGGCATCGGTGGCCGGTGCGCTTTGTATTGCGGAAACCAGTCGTCGCGGAAGGTTTTGCCCTTGGCGTCGAAAACCACGGCTTTGTAATCCGCCTTGTGGTCATTTTCCAGACGACGTAGCATGTTCAGGACGCCGTAGATGGCGCCGGTCGGCTCGCCCGCCGGGTTGCGCAGGTCGGGCAGGGCGTGAAAGGCGCGGTAAAGGTAGGACGAACCGTCCACCAGCAACAGGAGAGGCATAAGACGTGACGGAAAAGATGAAACAGATGATGGGAACGGGCGCTGATTCGCCGCTGCAATCGAATTTTGCCCGCGAAGCCTGGCGGATTTTCGGCATTATGTCAGAGTTCGTCGAGGCGACTGAGCGGCTGGCGGCGATCAAACCGGCGGTGACCATCTTCGGCAGCGCCAGGGTCGCGGAAGGCTCGCCTTATTACGAACTGTGCGACAAAACCGCCCGGCTCCTGTCGGATTCCGGTTTCAGCGTCATCTCCGGCGGCGGGCCGGGCATCATGGAAGCCGCCAATCGCGGTGCTTACCACGGCAAATCGCCCTCGGTCGGCCTCAATATCCAGTTGCCGCACGAGCAGACGAGCAACCCCTATCAGGATATTTCACAGACTTTCCGCCACTTTTTCGCCCGCAAATACATGTTCGTCCGCTTTGCCAGCGCCTACGTCGTCATGCCCGGCGGCTTCGGCACGCTCGATGAACTGATGGAGGCGCTGACCCTGATCCAGACCGGCAAGGCCCGCAAAATCCCGCTCATTCTCGTCTGCTCGGCCTTCTGGCAAGGGATGCTCGACTGGTTCCGCGAGCGTCTGGTCGGAGAAAAAATGATCGACCCGGAAGACATGGCGCTGCTCCAGGTCATCGACGAGCCGGAGCAGGTCGTTGAGGCCATTTTCAAACACTATGAGGGACGGCCCTTCGGCCATCTGCCCGCCGAACACGAACTCTTGCTCAACCTGTAATAAAATCGACCGCCAATCACCACGGAATATCTGCCATGCGCCGCCTCCTCCCCCTTTTGCTCCTCGCTGCCCTGCCCGCTTTCGCCCAGCAGCCCGACCTGCAACCAGAGCCGCCGATCCCGCCCCCGCCGCCGGGGATGGAAGCCTTCGACGAGGCCCTCGCGCCGGATGTCACCATCGTCCCCGGCAAAGACGGCAAAGAGGAAACACGCGAGGAATACCGGCTGCACGGCAAACTCTACATGGTCAAGGTCACGCCCTCGGTCGGCAAGCCCTACTACCTGATCGACCGCGAAGGCAACGGCGTCTTCGTCGAAACCAGCCTCGACGGCGGCGCGCCGACCAGGCCGCCGATGTGGATCATCCATAGCTGGTAAGCCTTGTCCGTCTACACCACGGTCGGGCGCGCGGAACTTGCCGCCTGGCTGCAAGCCCTGGCGGTCGGCGAACTCCGCGAATACACCGCCATCGCCGCCGGAACGCAGAATTCCAACTATTTTGTCGACACTGCTGACGGTCGCTTCGTCCTCACCCTGTTCGAGCACCTCAGCACGGCGGAACTCGATGGCTATCTCGCCCTGCAAGAACATCTGGCCCAGCGCGGCCTGCCCTGCCCGCGCCCGCTGCCTGACGCCGCCGGGCAACGCTGGCGGCCACTGGCGGGCAAACCGGCGGCCCTCCTCAGTTACCTGCCGGGCCGCGCCGTCGATGCGCCCAGCGCCGCCCAGTGCCGCGCCATCGGCCAACTGCTCGGCCAACTCCATGCCGCCGCCGCCGATTTTCCATCACCGCCGCCCAATCCCTGCGGCGCGGCCTGGTGCCGCCGCGTCGGGACGCGCCTGCTGCCCCTCGTGCGCCCGCCCGAAGCCGCCCTGCTGCAAGACGAACTGGCCTTTCAGGCAGCCCAGGACTACCGCGCGCTACCGCGCGGCGTCATTCACGCCGACCTCTTTCGTGACAACGTGCTGTGGCAGGGCGATCAAGTCAGCGGCGTGTTCGACTTCTATTTCGCTGGCGAAGATTGTCTCCTGCTCGATCTCGCCATCGTCGCCAACGACTGGTGCGCCTCGCCCGCGACGCTGGCGGCGCTGATCGCCGCTTACCGCGCCAGCCGCCCGCTGACCGCCGCCGAAACAACCGCCTGGCCCGCCCTCCGCCGCGCCGCCGCACTCCGCTTCTGGCTGCTCCGCCTCGAAGCCCGCCACCAGCCACGCGCTGGCGAGGTGGTCACCAGCAAAGACCCCGAACCTTTCCGCCATTTGCTCGAAAACCTGCGCCGCGAGTCAGTTAGGAGGCAACGTGTCACTCCGTGATTTCTTCCTTGGCATCATTAATTTCTTCCTTGGCATCATTGGCCTCAGTCTTCTTGTTTGGGGACTATGGACTTGGGCCGAACTCGGATTTTCTTTTGGCAGGGAGCTAATTGCGCGGAACTTCTTGGACAAAGACTCTCCCATCTTTGTGATCGCCTTGGGCGCGACGCTTCTTGCCTATGTCGGCGGCAATTACCTTATGAAGCGCAAGTGACGCGTCGGCAAGCGAAGCTGGGAAATTGATCGTTCGATCTGAAAATGGAATGGCGCATTGACTTTTACCGCCCTCGCCGGTATCGTCGGCAACCGCTGGCGGACTCGTCAGCCGCGCCGATTTGAACTCTGATTGCGGGCGCGTGATAAATACGGCTAAAGCGGGAACCCGCCCAGTTCGCGTTTTGCCAACTGGGTTTTTTTGTGTTCGGGAGTTTTAGAGAAATTCGCATGTCAGGACAATCCATCGGCGCTGTTCAAACGCAGCGCGCCCATTTCGACCAGCCGCTGACGCTGCGCTCCGGGGCGGTTTTGCCCGCTTACGATCTGGTTTATGAAACCTACGGCACGCTCAACGCCGCCAAATCGAACGCCATTCTCGTCTGCCACGCGCTCTCCGGTCATCACCATCTGGCGGGTTATTACGCCGACGCGCCGGACAATATCGGCTGGTGGGACAACATCGTCGGCCCTGGGCGACCGCTCGACACCGACCGTTATTTCATCGTCAGCGTCAATAATCTGGGCGGTTGCCACGGTTCGACCGGGCCGTCGACCATCAATCCGGCCAGCGGCAAGCCGTGGGGGGCGGATTTTCCCATCGTCGCGGTGATCGACTGGGTCCATGCCCAGGCGCGGCTCGCTGACCGGCTCGGCATCGACTGCTGGGCCGCCGTCATGGGCGGCAGTCTGGGCGGGATGCAGGCGCTGCGGTGGACGATCACCTACCCGGAGCGCATCCGCCACGCCATCGTCATTGCCGCCGCGCCCAAGCTGTCGGCGCAGAATATCGCTTTCAACGATGTTGCCCGCCAGGCCATTTTGACCGACCCGGATTTTCATGGCGGTCATTATTACGAACACAACACGCGCCCGACGCGCGGCTTGCGTCTGGCGCGGATGCTCGGCCATATCACCTATTTGTCCGACGACCAGATGGGCGAAAAATTTGGCCGCGACCCAAAAAACGGCGCTTTTGCTTTCAATTTCGGCGTCGAATTTGAAATCGAATCCTATCTCCGCTATCAGGGCGACAAATTTGCCGGTTATTTCGACGCCAATACCTATTTGCTGATGACCAAGGCGCTCGATTATTTCGACCCCTCGCGCGAGGAAAACGGCGATTTGACCGCGACGATGGCGCGCAGCAAGGCCGGTTTTCTGATTGTTTCATTTACCACCGACTGGCGTTTTTCGCCCGCCCGCTCGAAGGAAATCGTCGCCGCGCTGCTGGCCAATGGCGGCGATGTTTCCTATGCCGAAATCGACCTCAATTTCGGTCACGATTCCTTTTTGATGCGGGATGCCCATTATCACAGCGTCATCGGCGCTTATTTACGGAATATCAAGCTATGAGTCCCCTGCTCAACCGCCCGGACTTCGACGTGATCGCCAGTTGGGTCGAGCCGGGGCATAAAGTGCTCGACCTCGGCTGCGGCGACGGCAGTCTGCTCCGCCATCTGATCGACAGTCGCGGCGTCCGCGGCTGGGGCGTCGAAATCGACGACGCCAATGTGCTGGCGGCGATTCAAAAAGGCATCAACATCATTCAGGGCAATCTGGAAAAAGGCCTGGATGAATTTGCCGATCAGGCTTTCGATCACGTCGTTCTCTCGCGCACCCTGCAAACGGTGCGCCATACCGAAGGCATTTTGCGCGAAATGCTGCGCGTCGGGCGTGAGGCGGTCGTTTCCTTCCCCAATTTCGCCTACTGGAAAAACCTGCGCGCGGTGCTCGATGGCCAGATGCCGGTATCGGAAGACCTGCCCTACGAATGGTACGACTCGCCCAATGTGCGCTTTTTTACCCTGCTCGATTTCGAATCGCTATGCCGCCAGATGAATTTACGCATCCGCGAGCGCCGGGTACTCGATGAGCACGGCCAGCCGGTCGACAACGAGGACGACAAGGAACTCAATTTCCTCGGCAGCCTGGCCGTCTATCGCCTGACGCAACCGCGTTGAACCTGAAAACGGCTGTTGTGTCAGGCTTTTTACTTTTTCGGTGAGCCTCCAATGTCTTGGCGTCTTTTAGCTTTTCTTGTATTGCTTACAACTATCGTGGCCTGCGACATGGTCGACGCCATGAAGGATGGTTTCGCTCACTCACAGGAAGTCTCCAATAAGCTGGAAAAAACAGTTGGCCTTAAGCCATTCGTGGGATTTGACTGGCAAAATGGTTCGCTAATGTCGGTTACCGTGGCCTTTCAAGGCATTCCGCCAAACAGTCCCTTGTCCGACATTACAACAAAGGTAAAACAGGCTGTTGTCGATGAGTTCAAACAAAAGCCAAAACAGATTATCGTTAGTTTTATTATCGAGCCATGAACGAAAATGGATGTTCGCCTGACTCCATACCTAACTGATATATCCCGGATGCCCTGAAGTCCGTCGCTTATTGAACCTGCCATTCAATGTTGAACCTTCCCATGCTGCCATTTCCGCATATTTTTGACGGGAACCCGCGCCGCTTTCCGACAGGTTCAGGGCGAACGCTATAGGCCAAAAACATGAGGCGGACAATAATCATTACCTCGGCGGTTATCCTTGTTTTATACGGCGTTCTCATGTCGCGCGACTCCCGTTATACCCTGATGGCGCCGCTGGGCGGGATGCTTTCTGTAGCTATGACCTTGGGCGCCGCCCTTATGCTGGCGTGGCGTTCCGAGCAAGGAGAATCCCGGCGCGAGCAATTCGAACTCGCTGTCGGCGCTTGGGTTTTGCTTCTGGGGGTAGCCATCCAGATCATTTACTGGCTGTTTTCAAGCCAGGCGGCTCCAGCCTGATGCCCGCCTGGCTCGCCGCCCTCTGCAACCGGCGGATGCTGATCTGCGTCTTCACCGGCTTTGCTTCCGGCCTGCCGCTCTATCTGCTGCTCAACCTCGTTCCGGCCTGGCTCAAGACGGAAGGGTTGTCGCTCAAGGCCATCGGCGCTTTTGCCCTGATCCAGTTTCCCTACACCTGGAAATTTCTCTGGGCGCCGCTGCTTGACCGCTACGGCATTCTGCCGTGGCTGGGCCGCCGCCGCAGTTGGATGCTGGTCGCGCAAATCGGCCTGATCGCCGCCATCGCCTGGCTGGGACAATTGAGGCCGACGGAGCATCTGTCGCTGGTCGTCACGCTGACGGCGGTGTTGGCTTTTCTCTCGGCGACGCAGGACATCGCCCTCGACGCCTTTCGCCGCGAAATCCTGTCCGACGCGGAACTCGGCCTCGGCAACGCCATTCACGTCAATGCCTATCGCGTCGCCGGTCTGGTGCCGGGTTCGCTGTCCCTGATTCTCGCCGACCATCTGCCGTGGAGTCTGGTTTTTCTCATCACCGCCGCCTTCATGCTGCCGGGCTTGCTGATGACCCTCTCCGTCGCCGAACCGCTGGCCGCGCGCGGCAGCCCGCGCACCCTGCGCGATGCCGTGATTGAGCCTTTCCATGAATTTTTCAACCGCCACGGCATCCGTTCGGCCTTGTTGGCGCTCGCCTTCATCTTCTTCTACAAGCTCGGCGATTCGCTGTGCACCGCGCTGGCGACGCCGTTCTACCTCGACATGGGCTACACCATGACGGACATCGGCCTCATCGCCAAAAATGCCGGTCTGTGGCCCGCCGTCATCGGCGGCATCGTCGGCGGCGTGTGGATGGTCAAACTCGGCATCAACCGGGCGCTGTGGCTGTTTGGCGTGGTTCAGGCGGTCAGCATCCTCGGCTTCGTCTGGCTCGCTTGGCTCGGCCCGGCGTCAGCCGATGCTTCGCGCCTCGCCGTACTGGCGCTGGTCATTTCCGGCGAAGCCCTCGGCGTCGGTCTAGGCTCCACCGCCTTCGTCGCCTTCATGGCGCGGACCACCCACCCGGCCTACACGGCAACGCAGTTGGCGCTATTCACCAGCCTCATGGCCATCCCACGCACCTTCATCAACGCCGCCGCCGGTTGGCTGATCGAAACCCTCGGCTGGGTCGATTTCTTCTGGCTCTGCTTCGCCCTGGCTTTGCCCGGCATGTTGCTGCTCCTGAAAGTCGCGCCGTGGCACGTCCCCGATACAAGCTCGCAACCTGCGCCCTGAAACGGTCTGATTTGATATGGACGCCGCCGACGAGATCATGGCGCCGCCTATAACCTTGAGAAGCTGTCGGAAAACGGATTCCAGCTCACCGAACCAGCGGCGCAACACTGTCCTACGGCTTTGCATGGGGCGGAGGACAAGATAGCCATCACGCCCGCGCCGGATCGGTCATCCGCCCGGCAAACAGTCGATGGCCTGCGCCGCTATCGCCTTGACCTGTTTCATGGCGCTACGCTACAGGTTTGAGAATACAGGTTCCGGGGTTCAGTGATGCTGATTGCGGCAGTCACTCAAAAAGCAAATCGAAACTGACGTTTTTAGTTGTTTGTAGCACTGTTCAGTTGGCGGGTTCGCTGTTGCGCATATTTCAAATACTTTGGGTTTTCCCCAAAAAAACCGCGACGGCCAGCCAGCTTGACAGCCTTGGTTAAATACTCTGTCGCCAATGCTTCATTACCTGATTCAAGATATATCTTTCCCGTAATGATGTATGGGCCTGCATCTCCGGGTGCTACTTGGCAGTTGAATAACTGTTTCGCCCATTTTTCTGCTTCTGTATAGTTCTTTTCTTCGAAATAAAATTCCGCAATGGATTTAATAATACTCTGCGACCAATCCCAAAAGTATTTTGGCTCAGGCATGGCAAGCCACAGTTTCGATAAATAATCTTCTGCTTTTTCAATATCGCCGATAGCTTTAGCGGCCCTGTATTTTTCACCATATGCACAAAGCTCATCGTATATATGATCCGGCAATTTTCTGATTTCCATGATTACCTCGGAGAGTTCCGCTCAATGCCGGTCTGCCTGAAAGCGTCTCGCGGACTTAATGAGCGCCGCGCTGCTTTTCAACGTAACGCAGTTCGCCTGCCGCCATGCTGTCATTCGGGTCGAGTTTGAGGCATTTTTTGTACAAGGCTTCTGCCTCATCGAGCCGCCCTTGCTCAACGTAGACATAGGCGATGCCGCGCCATGCTTTTCCCAGTTCGGCATTTTTGACATCCGGCGGGGAAAACTCCGTGGCCTGTTCCGCCGACTGAAAGGTTTGCAGGGCGGCGGGCCAGTTCTTTTCCCGTTGAAACACGCCGCCGAGTTCGGACAGGTACATGGCATTGCCGGGCGAGAGCTTGATGGCCTTTTCGAGAAAGGGCCTGGCTTGGACGAACTGCCCGATATGCACCAGGATATAGCCCTTGAGAAAATACGCGTCCGCCCATGTCGAGGCCAGCACCACCATGTTCTTTTTCCTGCTGGCGGATTCGACGAGGTAATACAGGGATTCCGTGTTCCAGCGCGCGCAGCGGATTTCGTCCTTGCTGTTGCGGTATCGGTCTTCATAGGCGGCGATGACGGTATCGAACCGCGCAATCGCCTCGGCGAACTTGCGCTCGTTTGCGAGTTTGTTGCCTTCTTTGAGAATCAGGGCCAGTTTGGCGTCGGCATCGTTTTGCACCGGCTTGCTCTCCGCGTGAGTTGGCGTCAAGGGCAGCAATGACGCAAGGGCAAGGAGAAGCATTGCACATGTCTTGAGGATGCTCATGGGTTTCGTTCCCCGTATTTCTGCTTCAAGTTCCCTTGCCCGGAAGGTATCGCACGCAATCCGCCGATACGGCGCTTACGGCCGCCCGGCAGGTAGCCAGCTGCGCATTGAGCGCCAGCCGCGCCAGAGGAAAAGTCCGCGTTTGGCCCAGCGCCAGGCGCGGCGGGGGCGGGTAAGAACGAGGGCGCAGGCGGCGGCGCCGACGGCCACGGGGTGTTGCTTGAGCCAGTCAAGGCCGTGCCGCAGCGCGTCACCCCCGGCGCAGAGCCGCTCGACGCCCGCCGCCTGTTGCGCCAGAAGCGCCCGCTGGTTGGCGATGCGTTCCACCAGCGCCCCCCGGCGGGCCGCCAGTTCCAGCGCCTTGGCGTTCATTCCGGCCTCTGCCGCTGGCGTAGCAGGGCGATGTCGGCCTCCAGTTCAGAGAGGCTGCTACTGAACAGTTTGCCCGGCTGCGCCGCCTGACGCTTGAGGGAAACAGCCAGCAAGACGCCGCCGCCGATGAACAGGGCGGCCAGAAGGCCAAAGACGAGCGCCCGGTATTCCCAGAAAACGACGGCCAGACAACAGACCGCCATGACCAGGCCAAGCTGGAACAGAAAGACCGCCGCCGCCGCCTTGGCTCCGATCGACAGGAGGCGGCGCTTTTCCTCTGCCAGTTCGACGGTCAGGAGTTCCAGCCGCGTGCGGGCGATGGTCAGCAGCGTGGCGAGGGTGTTTTTGACGGAGACGTAAAGCCCGGCGCGGCTTTTTTCTCCTTCTGCCGCTTCCGCCATGCTTTTAGCGGCGGCCAATCAGGACGCCGAGGGTGAGGCCAAGGGCGGCGGCGATGCCGACGGCTTTCCACGGTTCGTCATGGACAAAATCGTCGGTGGCGCGGGCGGCGGCTTTGGTTTTGTCGATCACCGCGTGTTCCAGATCAATCACCCGCTCTTTGGCGTCACGCAGGCGCTCGCGCAGGCGTTCACGCAGGTGGCCGACTTTTTCCCCGGCTACGCCAGCGGTTTCCCGCAGCAATTCTTCGGTATCGGCAATGACGACTTTCAGGTCGGAAACGAGTTTTTCCTTGTTGGCGGAAGCGATTTGTTCAGACATGGTTGACCTCTTTGGCGCTGGTTGAGTAGAGGGTAGAGGTTAGCCCGTCCGCTGGGTCAAATCAATCGGCGTCAGCGGAAAAGCTGTAATCAATCGTCAGCGGCGCGTGATCGGAAAAGCGCCCGGCCTTGTATACGCTGGCCGCGACCGCCGTTGCCGCCAGACCCGGCGTGGCGATCTGGTAATCGATCCGCCAGCCGACGTTTTTGGCCCAGGCCTGACCGCGATTGCTCCACCAGGTGTAAGCCTCGCCGGTCGCTGCCGGGTAGAGGCGGCGATAGACATCGACCCAGCCCAGTTCGTCGAACAGGCGGCTCAACCAGGCGCGTTCTTCCGGCAGGAAGCCGGAGTTTTTCTGGTTCGATTTCCAGTTTTTCAGGTCGATTTCCCGGTGGGCGATGTTCCAGTCGCCGCACAAGACGATTTCCCGTCCTTCGGTGCGCAGCGCCTGCATCTGCGGGAAAAAGGCGTCAAGAAAACGGAATTTCGCCGCCTGCCGTTCCGGCGACGAGGAGCCTGACGGCAAATACAGGGAAATCACCGACAGATTGCCGAAATCGGCGCGTAAATAGCGGCCTTCGGCATCGAATTCACCGCCGTCGAAGCCGCTGACGACGCGCTCCGGCGACTGTCGGCACCAGATGCCGACGCCGCTGTAACCTTTCTTTTCGGCGCAGTGATAGCAGGCGTGCAGCCCCTTGGGCGCCAGCATTTCCGGCGTCAGGTCAGCCGTCTGGGCTTTCAGTTCCTGCAAACAGATGACATCGGCCTCTTGCGCGGCCAGCCAGGGCAACACATTTTTGCGCCAGGCGGCGCGGATGCCATTGAGATTCAAAGAGATGATGCGTAACATTGCTGGTCAATCAGCCGCTTTTGGCGGCTTTCGCGCTCACAGGGGAAAATGGATTTTCGTCAGGCTTTCATCGAATTCGCTCTTGCCAGCCAGGTGCTGCGTTTTGGCGAATTCAAAACCAAGGCGGGACGGTTGTCGCCCTATTTTTTCAATGCCGGGCTGTTCAACGACGGCCAAGCCATCGCCCGCCTCGCCGAATTTTACGCTACCGCCGCCAAAAACAGCGGCGTCGCTTTCGACATGCTGTTCGGCCCGGCCTACAAGGGCATCCCGCTGGTCGCCACGATTGCCGCGGCGCTGGCCCAACGCGGCAGCAATTATCCCTTCGCCTACAACCGCAAAGAGGCAAAAGACCACGGCGAAGGCGGCAGCATCATCGGCGCGCCGCTGGCTGGGCGCGTGCTGATTGTCGATGACGTGATTTCCGCCGGCACCTCGGTGCGCGAATCGGTCGAACTGATCCGTCAGGCGGGCGCTACGCCCGCTGGCGTGCTGATTGCCCTCGACCGGCAGGAGCGCGGCCAGGGCGAACTGTCGGCGACGCAGGAAGTGCGGCGCGATTACGGCATTCCGGTCATCGCCGTCGCTGGTCTGGGCGACGTGCTGGCCTATCTCGAAGATCACCCGGAATTTGCCGCCCATCGCGCCAGCGTTGCCGCCTACCGGGCACAGTACGGAGTCGACAATGGCTAGACGATTGCTTCCGCTGGCGCTCCTGCTGTTTCTGCCCGCCGCTCACGCCAGCGGCGAGTTCTATTGCTGCCAGGATGTCGGCGGAAGCCGCAGCATCTGCGGCGACACCCTGCCTGAGCAATGCCGGGGCCGCGCCTACCGGATACTTGATAGCGGCGGCAACGTCATCAAGGAAATCAGCGCCCCCCTGACACCGGCGCAGAAGGCCGAACAGGCGGCGGAAAAAGAACGCCAGAAAAAACTGGCGGAAGCCGCCCGCGAAAAAAGACTGGTCGATCAAGCCCTGCTCGACACCTATTCAACGCCGGAAGATATCGACATCTCCCAGAAAAAAGCCGAAAACGACGTCGATATCGCCATCCGCGACGCCCAGGAAAACCTCAAAGAGGCGCAGGAAAAACGCCAGAAGCTCAACGACGAAGCGGAGTTTTACCAGAAAAAGACACTGCCTTCTGATCTCGACAAGGAATTACGCGCCGCCAACCACCAAGTCCGGGTGCTGGAGGAACTGATCCAGGTCAAACAGGGCGAAAGAACGACCATCCGCAACAAGTACGAAGCCGACCGCAAGCGTTATTTTGAACTGACCGGACGCCGCTCGGGCAAGCCTGCCGTCACCCCGCCAGCTTCTTCTTCAACAGGGCGTTGACCTGCTGCGGGTTGGCCTTGCCTTTGGCCGCCTTCATCACCTGACCGACCAGCGCATTGAAGGCTTTTTCCTTGCCCGCCCGAAATTCGGCGACATTGCCCGGATTGGCGGCCAGCACCTCATCGACCAGCGCCTCGATGGCCCCGCTATCGGTAATCTGACGCAGGCCCTGCTGCTCGATCACCGCGTCCGCCGTCGCGCCTTCGCCGTTCCATAGCGCCTCGAACACTTTTTTGGCGATGTTGTTGGAAAGGGTGTTGTCGGCAATGCGTTGAATCAAACCGCCCAGTTGCGCCGGTTGCACAGGCGCGTTGGCAATGTCTCGTCCTTCCTTGTTGAGACGGGCGGCCAGATCGACCATCACCCAGTTGGCGCAGGGCTTGGCCTGAGCCGCGCCAGCAACGGCAACCGTCGCCTCGAAGTAAGCCGCCACTTCCTGACTGGCCGTCAGCGTCGCCGCGTCGTAAGCCGAGAGGCCCAGCTCGCGCTGGAAGCGTTCGCGCTTTTGCTGCGGCAACTCCGGCAGTTCGCCGCGCACCCGCTCCAGCCAGTCAGCGCCAATCACCAGCGGCAGCAGATCGGGGTCGGGGAAGTAGCGGTAATCGTGCGCGTCCTCCTTGCTCCGCATCATCCGCGTCTCGCCGCGATCAGGGTCGAACAGCACGGTCGCCTGCGCAATGGCCCGCCCTTCCTCGATCTCATTGATCTGCCACTGCACTTCGTAATCAATCGCCTCCTTCAAAAAACGGAAGGAATTGAGATTCTTGATTTCACGCCGGGTGCCGAATGCGGCCTGTCCCACGGGCCGCACCGAAACGTTGGCATCGCAGCGGAACGACCCTTCCTGCATATTGCCGTCGCAGATGCCAATCCAGCGCACCAGCCCATGCAGGGCGCGGGCATAGGCGACCGCTTCATCAGAAGAACGCATGTCCGGCTCGGAGACGATTTCAAGCAGCGGCGTCCCGGCGCGATTGAGGTCAATGCCCGATTTGCCGTGAAAATCCTCATGCAGCGATTTCCCGGCATCTTCTTCGAGGTGCGCGCGCGTCAGCCGGATCGTTTTTTCATAGGCTGCATCACCGCCGCCCACCTGCACCGTCAGGCCGCCACCCTGCACCACCGGCAGTTCAAACTGGCTGATCTGGTAGCCCTTGGGCAAATCCGGATAAAAATAATTTTTCCGCGCAAACACCGACTTTTCCGCCACCTTCGCCCCAACCGCCAACCCGAAGCGAATAGCGCAATCCACCGCCTTCCGGTTGAGCACCGGCAACACCCCCGGCAAGGCCAGATCGACGACCGAAGCCTGAGTATTCGGTTCCGCGCCAAAAGCCGTCGCCGCGCCAGAAAAAATTTTCGAAACCGTCGCCAGTTGCGCGTGCGTTTCGATGCCGATGACAACTTCCCACTTCATGGATGATCCTCGTTATTTGAATTCACGTATTCCTTGTTCGTGGGCGACCTGACGGACATCCTTGACACTGATGGAATAGACCATGACTAAATCCCTTCCGGCATCCGCTCATGCCACCCCGTCGTCATCTGATACCGATGCGCCGCGTTGAGCAGCCGGGCTTCGTCGAAGTAGTTGCCGATCAGTTGCAGGCCGGTCGGCAGGCCGTCGGCGAAGCCGCAGGGGATGGACATGGCGGGTAGACCGGCGAGGTTGACGGCGATGGTATAGATGTCGGAGAGGTACATTTTGACCAGATCCGCTGTCCGCTCGCCGAGTTTGAAGGCGGTCGTCGGCGAGGTCGGGCCGATAATCACGTCGCAGGAGGTGAAGGCGGCGGCGAAATCTCCGGCGATCAGGCGGCGGATGCGCTGGGCTTGCAGGTAGTAGGCGTCGTAGTAGCCGTGGCTCAAGACGTAGGCGCCGATCAGGACGCGCCGTTTGACTTCGGCGCCGAAACCCTGGGCGCGGGTTTTCATGTAGAGGTCGTCGAGGCCGTCGTAATCCGGGGCGCGGTAGCCGTAGCGGAGGCCGTCAAAGCGCGCCAGGTTGCTCGACGCTTCCGCCGGGGCGATGACGTAGTAAGCCGGGACGGCGAGGTGGGAATTGGGCAGCGAGATGTCGACGGTGGTCGCGCCGAGTTTGCGGTATTCGGCGATGGCGGCCTCGACAGCGGCCATCACTGCCGGTTCGCAGCCGTCGTTGAAAAATTCTTTGGGCAGGCCGATCCGCAGGCCATTGAGCGGTTTTTCCAGGGCGCGGGCGTAATCCTCCGGCGGGCGGTCGAGCGAGGTGGAGTCGCGCGCGTCAAAGCCGCTCATGGCGTTCAAGAGGAGGGCGCAGTCTTCTGCCGAGGTGGCCAGCGGGCCGCCTTGGTCAAGGGAAGAAGCGAAGGCGATCATGCCGTAGCGCGAGACGACGCCATAGGTCGGTTTGAGGCCGGTCAGGTTGCAGAAGGCGGCGGGCTGGCGGATGGAGCCGCCGGTGTCGGTGCCGGTCGCCGCCGGGGCGAGGCGGGCGGCGACCGCCGCTGCCGAGCCGCCGGACGAGCCGCCGGAGACGTGGGCCATGTCCCACGGGTTTTTGACCGGGCCGAACCAGGAGGTTTCGTTGGACGAACCCATGGCGAATTCGTCCATATTGGTTTTGCCGAGCGTGACCATGCCTGCTTCGTCGCGCAGTTTGGCGATGACCGCCGCGTCGTAGGGCGAGACGAAATCGGCGAGCATTTTCGAGCCGCAGGTGGTTTTCCAGCCGGTGGTGCAGAACAGGTCTTTCTGGGCGATGGGAATGCCGGTCAGCGGCGCGGCGGGTTGGGCGACACTGGCAGAAGCCAGCCGGGCGTCGGCGGCGCGCGCCTGGGCTAGCGAACGGTCGCGGTCGACGCTGATGAAGGCGTTGAGTTCCGGGTTGTGGCGCGCGATGCGGTCAAGAAAGAGGGTTGTCAGTTCAACGCTGGAAATGTCCTTTGCCGCCAGCGCCTGCCCAAGTTGTTTGAGGCTTTTGTTTATCATTCGATCACTTTCGGCACCAGATAAAGACCGGCCTCGGTTTCCGGCGCGATGGCCAGACAGGCGGCGCGGCAGTCGGGTTCGCTGACGATGTCGTCGCGCAGGCGCTGGCTTTGCTCTTGGGCGTGGGCCATCGGTTCAACGCCGCGGGTGTCTACCGCCTGCATTTGTTCGATCAGTTGAAAAATCCCGTTCAAGTGGTCACGGGTTGTTCCAGCTTCGGTTTCGCTGATCTCGATGCGGGCGAGGCGGGCGATTTTCTGGACTTGTTCAAGGGTCAGCGACATGGGCGGATGGGCGATTACGGCGCACAAAATCTGAAAAAGGAAAACATTGTAAGGTATCATAGAAGCTTTATCTCCCGCACCCCAAGACCCAAGCGGAGCAACGCTGATGTTCGGATTCCTCTCCAAGTACTTTTCCAACGACCTCGCCATCGACCTCGGTACGGCCAATACGCTCATTTATGTGCGTGGCCGCTCGATCGTGCTCGATGAGCCATCGGTTGTCGCCATCCGCCTCGAAGGCGGCCCCAACGCCAAAAAAAGCATCCAGGCCGTCGGCAAGGAAGCCAAGGAAATGCTCGGCAAAGCGCCGGGCAGCATCACTGTCATCCGTCCGATGAAAGACGGCGTCATCGCCGATTTCACCGTGACCGAGCAGATGCTGAAGCAGTTCATCAAAAAGGCGCATGACTCCAGGCTCTTTTCGCCGAGTCCGCGCATCATCATTTGCGTGCCTTCCGGCTCAACCCAGGTCGAGCGTCGCGCCATCCGCGAATCGGCCATCGGCGCCGGGGCCAGCCAGGTTTATCTGATCGAGGAGCCGATGGCGGCGGCGATTGGCGCGGGCCTGCCGGTGTCCGAAGCGACCGGCTCGATGGTCGTCGACATCGGCGGCGGCACCACCGAGGTCGGCGTCATCTCGCTTGGCGGCATGGTTTATGCGGGTTCTGTGCGCGTCGGCGGCGACAAGCTCGACGAAGCCATCATCCATTACATCAGCCGCAATTACGGCATGATGATTGGCGAAAACACCGCCGAAAACATCAAAAAAACCATCGGCTCGGCCTTCCCCGGCGCTGAGGTGATGGAAATGGAAGTCTCCGGCATCAACAAGGCCGAGGGCATTCCGCGCAAATTCACCATTTCTTCCAACGAAATTCTTGAGGCGCTCACCGATCCGCTCAACCAGATCGTTTCCGCCGTCAAGTCGGCGCTCGAAAAAACGCCGCCGGAACTCGGCGCCGACATTGCCGAAAAGGGCATGGTGCTGACCGGCGGCGGCGCGCTGCTGCGCGATCTCGACCGTTTGCTGATGGAAGAAACCGGCTTGCCGGTGTTCGTTGCCGATGGCCCCTTGTCCTGCGTCGCCCGTGGCTGCGGCATGGCGCTCGATAAAATGGACAAGCTGGGCAGCATCTTTGCTTCTGATTGAGCGGTCTCCTTGCCGCGCACTTTCGCCGCCCAGGCAGCCGCTGTGAAGAACTGACGCGATGGCCGGAATCGACGACCACGCTCCGCCCCCCTTCTTCAAGCGCGGGCCAGCGCCGCTGGCCTTGCTGACCTTCTACCTCGCCGTTTCGCTGGCCTTGTTCGTCGTCGACCTGCGGATGCAGAGCCTCGGCCTCTTGCGGCAGGCCGTCGCCGTCGCCGTCGATCCGGTGCAGCGGGCGGCGCAGACGCCGGGCAGTCTGGTCGATCACGCGCTGGTCTATATGCAGGGCTTGCAGGCGATGCAGGAGGAGAACAGTCGGCTCAAACAGGCGCAATTGCTGACCGCCCCCAATCTCCAGCGCCTCGAACATCTGGAAGCCGAAAACGAGCGCCTGCGGCAGCTCCTCGCCGTCAAGGAGCGGGAAAAAGCAGGCGGACAGGTGGCGCAGATCATGTATACGGTGCGCGACCCTTTCTCCCGCCGCATCATCGTCGACAAGGGCCAGCAGGCGGGTATCGTCGCCGGGCAGCCGGCTATCGACGAAGCGGGCGTGATCGGTCAGGTGACGCGGGTTTTCCCCTTTTCGGCGGAAATTACGCTGATTACCGACAAGGATCAGGCGGTGCCGGTGCAGATTGCCCGCAGCGGCCAGCGTTCGGTGGTGTTCGGCCTCGGCAACGGGCAGTTGGAATTGCGCTACATCCCGGCCAGCGCCGACGTGCAGACCGGCGATCTCCTGGTGACCTCCGGCCTCGACGGCATTTTCCTGTCCGGCTTCCCCGTCGCCAGAGTCAGCAAGGTCGAGCGCGACAGCGCCTTTGCCTTTGCCCGCATCATCGCCGAGCCGCTGGCCGGGGTTGAAAATTTTGCCGAGGTGATGATCCTCGCCCCGCGCGAGCCGCTGCCGCCACCGCCGGAAAACGCCGCGCCGCGCGGCAATGCCAACAGCGGCGGCGGCAAACGACTGAAAGGACGCTGATGCAGCCAACCTTTACCTCGTCGCGCATCCTGCTGCCGGTTCGTCCGTGGTTCGTCGTCCTCACCCTGATCCTGGCGCTGCTCGTCAATCTGCTGCCGACCGCCAACTGGCCGGGTTTTCCCGATTGGGTGGCGCTGGTGCTCGCTTTCTGGAGCATCCGCGAATATCGCCGGGTCGGCATGGGCTGGGCCTTTGTTCTCGGCCTGGCGATGGACGTGGCCGATGGCGCGGTACTCGGTCAGCATTGTTTCGCCTATGTCCTGCTGGCTTACGCCGCCGCCGCGCAGTCGCGGCGCATTTTGTGGTTTCCGGTGGCGCAGCAGGCTTTGCAGGTTTTGCCGCTGCTCCTTGGCGCGCAAGTCGTGCAACTCCTCATGCGCCTCGTCGCCGGGGCCGATTTTCCCGGCTGGGGCTACCTGATCGGCCCCTTTGTCGCCGCCCTGCTCTGGCTGCCTGGCACTTTCCTCCTGCTCCTGCCGCAATACCAGCCGGTACACCGCGACGAGAACCGGCCCTTGTGATTGACATGTTGCCTTTCTTTCAGCGCCTATTCAAAAGAGACGCCAAGCGATCTCCCAATAAGCTCATGCCAGAAGCTGCATTTATCGTTCGTATTGAAAACAACGAAATTATCAATGAACGGCCTGAAGGCAAAAGAGAGCGCGTCTCCCTGTCAGAATTAAAGGCCGTCATCATTGAAACCAATGACACAGGCCCTTGGGGAACGGATATTTTGTGGATTCTTGTTGGCACGGGTCAAACTGGCTGCGTTTTTCCGGGCGGCGCTACCGGCGAGAAAGACATACTTGAGGCTGTGCAAAAACTTCCCGGCTTTGATAACGAAGCATTTATCCAAGCCATGACTTCAACATCAAATCAAAGATTTCTATGCTGGGAATCTGGCTCCTGACCAACCATTCAATTTGGACGCGCTCTGCGCACGCCGATTAACGCAGTCCGATGAGCGACTTTTACCACCCCGAAGCGGATACCGACAGTTTCAGGAAGCGCCTGCTGATCGCGGGCGCGGCCATTCTGCTCGTCTTTTTGCTGCTCTTTGCCCGTTTTTTCTACTTGCAGGTGATGCAGCACGAGTATTACCAGACGCGGGCCGAGAGCAACCGCATTTCGCTGGTGCCGGTGATGCCCAATCGCGGCAATATCGTCGACCGCAATGGCGTTGTCCTGGCCCGCAATTACTCGGCTTTCACGCTTGAAATCACGCCGGCGAAAACGCTCGGCCTCGAACAAAGCATTGATAGCCTCGCTGACATCGTCGACATCGAGCAAAAAGACCGCCGCCGCTTCAAGCGCCTTTTGGAAGAATCGAAAACCTTTGAGTCGATCCCGATCCGCACCCGGCTCACTGACGAGGAAGTGGCCCGCTTTGCCGCCAACCGTTACCGCTTTCCCGGGGTCGAGGTCAAGGCCCGGCTCTTTCGCCAGTACCCGGAAGGCGAACTGGCGGCGCACGCCATCGGTTACATCAGCCGGATCAACGCCAGGGACAAGGAAGCCATCGAGGAGGCTGGCTTTGAAGCCAATTACCGGGGCACCGACCACATCGGCAAAACCGGGCTGGAAGCCCATTACGAGTACGAATTGCACGGCGTCACCGGCTACGAGCAGGTCGAGGTTGATTTTCTGGGCCGCGCCGTGCGCGTCCTCTCACAGACGCCGCCGGTTTCCGGCAACAATCTGACGTTGACCCTCGACAGCGCCTTGCAGAAAGTCGCCGAGCAGGCTTTCGGCGGGCGGCGCGGCTCGCTGACGGCGATTGACCCGGCGACCGGCGCGATTCTGGCGCTGGTGTCGTCGCCCGCTTTCGATCCCAATCTCTTTGTCGATGGCATCCGCTTCGACGATTGGGACGATCTCAACAACAACCCCGACAAGCCCATGCTCAACCGGGCGATCAACAGCGCCCACCCGCCCGGCTCGACCTTCAAGCCGCTGCTGGCGCTGGCGGCGCTGAGCAGCGGCAAGCGCACGCCGGGGCAGGCGATTGCCGATCCCGGCTATTTCAATTTCGGCAATCGCCGTTTCATGGACGACAAGGTCGGCGGGCACGGCATGGTGGACATGGTCAAATCCATTGTCGTTTCCTGCAACACCTATTACTACATGCTGGCCAACGACATGGGCATCGACGCCATCGCCCGCTTCATGGGCGATCTCGGACTGGGCGAGAAAACCGGCATCGACATTCCCGGCGAGACGACTGGCGTTCTGCCCTCGCCGCAGTGGAAGCAGCAGCGGTTCAAGAAAAAGGAACAGCAGAAGTGGTACGCCGGGGAAACCATTTCGGTCGGCATCGGCCAGGGCTACAACGCCTATTCGACCCTGCACATGGCGCACGCCTTGGCCAACGTGGTCAATTACGGCAAGGTCTTTCGTCCGCATCTGGTCAGCGCCATCGACAATCCGCACAGCGGCGAGAAACGTTTGGTCGAAACCGAGCCGGTGCGCCAGATCGCCCTCAAGGCCGAACACGTCGACCTCATCAAACGGGCTATGGCGGGCGTCGTCAAGGAAGGCACCGGCGCTCGCGCCTTTGCCGGGGCCGCCTACGAAGCGGGCGGCAAAACCGGCACCGCCCAGGTTTTCAGCGTCAAGGGCGGTCGCTATGTCGCCGGTCAGGTGCGCGAGCGGCTGCGCGACCATTCGTGGTTCATCGCCTTCGCGCCGGTCGACCAACCGCGCATCGTCGTCGCCGTGATGGTCGAAAACGGCGGCTTCGGCGCCCAATCGGCAGCGCCCATCGTGCGTCAGGTGTTCGACTACTACCTGACCGGCAAACAACCCGGCGGCCCGGCCCCGGAAACCGAAGCGCCAGAAGACGCGAGCGATGCCCCGCTGGTGGAGGACGAGCCGGATGAGGCCGAGGAGGCCGCCGGGCAATGAGCGCAGCAAACCTGCTTTTCAGGGCTACAATCGCAGCCCCTGACGGCCAATAGCCTGTTTTGCGCGTGGATATACCTCGATGACCGATCACATGAACGTCAATTCCAAAGGGCGCGTCCTGTTCGCCAGCCTGATCGGCACGACGATTGAGTTTTTCGATTTCTACATTTACGCCACCGCCTCGGTTCTCGTCTTTCCGAAACTGTTTTTTCCTGAGAGCGATCCGCTGTCGGCGCAGTTGCAATCCTTTGCCACCTTCGCCCTGGCTTTTTTCGCCCGCCCCATCGGTTCGGCCATTTTCGGGCACTTCGGCGACCGCGTCGGACGCAAGGCGACCCTTGTCGCCGCGCTGCTGACGATGGGGCTGTCGACGGTCATCATCGGCCTTTTGCCGACCTGGCAATCCATTGGCGTCATGGCCCCGATCCTCCTGATGCTGTGCCGCATCGGCCAGGGACTTGGCCTCGGCGGCGAGTGGGGCGGGGCGGTGCTGCTGGCGACGGAAAACGCGCCGCCGGGCAAACGCGCCTGGTACGGCATGTTCCCGCAACTCGGCGCGCCGATTGGCTTTTTCTGTTCCGCCGGTATTTTTCTCGCCTTGAGCGCCTTTCTCGATGAAGCGCATTTCCTCGATTGGGGATGGCGCGTGCCGTTTCTCCTCAGCGCCTTGCTCGTCGCCCTCGGCCTCTATGTCCGTCTGAAATTGCAGGAGACGCCAGCTTTCCTGCGCGTACTTGAAGAAAACCAGCGCGTCCGGGCGCCAATCGGCGCGGTCATCACGCGCTACCCGGCGGTGTTGCTGATCGGCACCTTCGGCTCGCTCGCCACCTTCGTCCTGTTTTATCTGATGACGGTGTTTTCCCTGAGCTGGGGCACGCGGGCCTTGGCCTATACGCGCGACCAGTTCCTGATTCTGCAAATGCTGGCGATGCTGGCCTTCGCCATCGGCATTCCGTTATCGGCCCGTCTGGCCGACCGGCATGGCCGCCGCGCCATGCTGATCGCGGCGACGCTGGCCATTTTCGTCTTCGGCTTACTGTTCACGCCGCTGTTCGTTGGCGGGCAGCCGCTCCTGGTCTTCTTCTTTCTCGCCCTCGGCCTCTTTCTCATGGGCCTCACCTACGGCCCGCTGGGCACGGCGCTGGCCGAACTGTTCCCGACCGCGGTGCGCTACACCGGCGCTTCGCTCGCCTTCAATCTCGGCGGCATTCTCGGCGCTTCGCTCGCCCCCTATGTGGCGACCACGCTCGCCGACCGCTACGGCATTGCCTCGGTCGGCGCTTATCTTTGCCTGGCCGCGCTACTCACCCTGAGCGCCTTGCTGGCGATCAAGCCGGGCCAGATCCATGATTAGAGATATGCTGCCTCTCACAGACGGGCAAAGACTCTCCCTCTCCCCGTGTGGGAGAGGGCCGGGGAGAGGGGTGGGCCCCGGAGGCCGGCGTTTCTGGGGCTCACGGCTAAGGGTGAGAGCGGCAAGTGGGGACCCTAATACAATTTGAAATGGAGGTGT
>JAITMS010000058.1 GCA_031277255.1 Azonexus sp. | reverse complement strand
CAGGCGGCATTGCGCCCGCCGCCCGCACCGCCGCCGACGCAGGCGAAGCCGCCAGCGAAGAAGCCAAAACCCAAGCCCGCCTTGCCGCACCCCGGCAGGACGGTGAATGACCGCGCCGCGCCAGCCGACAGGCCGGAGGCTCCGGCCATCCAGCCCGACGCGGCTGATGGCGACCCCGGCATCTTTGACGAACCGGAAGTCATCCTGCCGCCGTCAGCCCCGCCCGCGCTGGCTTTGGCGGCGAGCGGCACGATCCGCTTTGCCATTACGAGGGAGTCGCTCGGTTTGCGCATTGGCCGCGCCGAATACAACTGGGAATTTACCGACGATGGCCATTATTTTCTCCGCGCCGTCACCGAAACCAGCGGCATTGCCGCTGTCTTCGCGCCGCGGCGGCTGGCGCTCGAAAGCCGGGGGCGGCTGGTCGCCAGCGGTCTGCAACCGGAACGTTTCCGTAGCCGCCGCGACGGCGGCGAGGTCGAAGAAGGCGCTGATTTCGACTGGGAGAACGGTGAAATCCTGATCCTGCGCGATGGCCGCAAACACCGGCTGACCCTGGGCGCGCAGGATATTCTGTCGCTGGTTTTCCAGTTGTCTTATCTCGGCTCGCTGGACGACGGGGCCGGCTTGAGCGTCGCCACTGCCCGCAAATTCGAGTGGCAGCGGCTCGAATCGCTGGGCGAGGAAAGCATCGAACTCCCGGCGGGCCATTTCCGTACCCGGCATCTGCGGGCGCAGAGCAACACCTCGACCGAAGTCTGGATCGCGCTCGACCACGGCAACATGCCGGTTAAAATCCGCTTCACCGATAAAAAAGGCGATGCTTACGAACAGGTCGCCACCGAGTTAGGACTATGAAAGCGCGTTTTACGCCCGCCCTGTTTGCCCATGCCGAGGCTGTTCTCGGTCAGGCGCTTGAGTTTGCTTACCCGGCGGATGCCGTGGTTTCGCGTTATTTTCGTGAGCATCGGGCGCTGGGCCATGCCGACCGGGCCTTTGTCGCCGAAACCGTGTTTGCCGTGCTGCGGCGCGGGCGCAGTCTGGAAGCGCGTTGCGCCGGTAAGCTCTCGGATCGCAAGCGGCTCCTGGTCGCGCTGGCGATTGAGCGCGGCTGGGGCGAGCCGGAACTCGCTCCGCTCTTGAAGGCGGGCGAAGCCGCGTGGCTGCTGGCCGCCAAAAACATGGCGGCAAACGAGATGCCGCCCGCCGTCCGCTGCGATTTGCCGGATTGGCTGTACGCCCGGCTGGCGGCGCAATGGGGCGCGGACGAAACGGCGGCGCTGGCGGCTGCCCTGAACCAGCCCGCGCCGCTCGATTTGCGCGTCAACACCTTGAAAACCGACCGCGAGGCGGTGCTGGCCCGGCTCAAGGCCGATGGCCTCGATGCCGCGCCGGGGGCGCTGTCGCCTCTGGCCGTGCGCCTCTCCGGCAAACCGGCGCTGGCCCGTTACCCGCTTTTTGTCGACGGGGCGATTGAAGTGCAGGACGAAGGCAGTCAGTTGCTCGGCTTTCTGCTCGACCCCAAACGCGGCCAAATGGTCGTCGATTTTTGCGCCGGCGCGGGCGGAAAAACCTTGCAACTCGGCGCTTTGATGCGCAATACGGGCCGTTTGTACGCCTTTGACGTGGCCGCCAAACGGCTCGCCAAAATGCAGCCGCGGCTGGCCCGCTCCGGTTTGTCCAATGTCCATCCGGTTCGCATCGAGCATGAGCGCGACACAAAAATCAAGCGGCTCGCCGGCAAAATCGACCGCGTGCTAGTCGATGCGCCCTGTTCCGGCTTGGGCACGCTGCGCCGCAATCCCGACCTCAAATGGCGGCAGAGCGAACATTCGGTGGCCGAACTGGCCGAGAAACAGGCGCTCATTCTGGCCGCCGCGGCCAAACTGCTCAAACCCGGCGGGCGCGTGGTGTATGCCACGTGCAGTCTGTTGGGCGAAGAAAACGAGGCCATCGTCGACGCCTTTCTCGCCGCCCATCCCGATTTCACGCGGCTGCCCGCCGCCGCCATTCTCGCCCGCCACGGCATCGCGCTGGATGGCGATTCTCTGCGGCTGCTGCCGCATCGTCATCAAACCGACGGCTTTTTCGCCGCCGCCCTGGAGCGTCAAGCATGAACCAGAACGAAGCCCTCAGCCAGTTGAAGAATCTCTGGGAGGACATGCACGAGCCGGATTTCATCTGGCAGGTGGCGGCGCTGGCGGTCTGCCTTGGCCTCGCCCTGCTGTTTGCCCGCTGGTGGGAGCAAAATCTGGCGAAAAACACCAGCCTCTCAAGACATAACGCCCGCCTGGGCTACGTCAGCGCCCGCCTGGCCTTTCCGCTCGCCGGGCTGTTGCTGACCGGCCTGGCGCTGCCGCTCTTGACGCCGCTGATCAAGGTCAATCTCCTCAAGCTGGCGGTGCCGCTGTTTACCTCGCTGGCCTTGGTGCGCGTCATCATTTTCGTGCTCTACAGTTCCTTCCCCAAGGCGCGCTGGCTGGCCCCCTGGGGGCGCATCCTGTCGACCGTGGTCTGGTTCTGGCTGGCCCTTTACATCACCGATCTCGCGCCTTTTGTCATCGACGCGCTGGAAAGCGTGCAATTTTCCATCGGCCACCAGCAGATGAATCTGTGGATGGTGCTGCACGGCGCGCTGACGGTCTTGCTGACCATCGTCGCTGCGCTGTGGGTGGCCGGGCTGATCGAAAACCGCCTGATGCGCATGGGCCAGGTCGATCTCAGCCTGCGCACGGTGGCCGTCCGCTTTACCAAAACCCTGCTCACCCTGCTTGCCATTCTCATCAGTCTGCCGCTGGTCGGCATTGACGTTACGGCTTTTTCGGTCTTTACCGGGGCGCTGGGCGTCGGCTTGGGCTTTGGCTTGCAGAAAATCGCCAGCAGCTATGTTTCCGGCTTCATCATTTTGCTCGACCGCTCGATCCGCATCGGCAGCCTGATCCAGATCGACAGCGCGGGCAGCAGCGGCGAAGTGAGCAAAATCACCACCCGCTACACCGTCTTGAAGCACGGGGGCGGCACCGAATACATCGTCCCCAACGAAATACTGATCAGCAGCACGGTGCAGAACCAAACCTACTCCAACACCCGGATGCGGCTGGCCACCACCATCGGCGTCGCTTACGACAGCGACCTTGATCTCGTCAGCCGCCTCATGGTCGAGGCCGCCAGGGCGCAGCCGCGCGTCCTGCCCGATCCGCCGCCGCGCGTGTTCCTGACGGCGTTTGCCGACAGCGCCATCAACATCGAACTCGGTTTCTGGATCGCCGACCCGGAAAACGGCAAGGGCAATGTCGTCTCCGACATCAATTTCACCATCTGGCGCGCCTTCAAGGAACATGACATAGACATTCCCTTCCCGCAGCGCGAGGTGCGGATACTCGACAGGGATTCCGGACCGTGAACCGCCTCGAACACCACCGCTTGCATCGCAGCAACTGGCTGCGCGCCGCCGTGCTGGGGGCCAATGACGGCATCGTTTCCACCGCCTCGCTGCTGATCGGCGTGGCGGCGGCGGGCAGCGGCGAGCAGGCGATTCTGCTGGCCGGTGTGGCGGCGCTGGTGGCGGGGGCGATGTCGATGGCGGCGGGCGAATACGTCTCCGTCAGTTCGCAGGCCGACATCGAGGCTGCCGATATGGCGCAGGAAAGCGCCGCTCTGCGCGACCATCCGCAGGAGGAACTGGCCGAACTGCGCGACATCTATATCAGCCGGGGCTTAAACCGCGATCTCGCCAGCGAAGTGGCGCGTCAACTGATGGCGCACAACGCCCTCGAAGCCCATGCCCGCGACGAAATCGGCATCACCGCCAGCGGCAGGGCGCGGCCCCTGCAAGCGGCGGTCGCTTCGGCGCTGGCTTTTAGCGCGGGCGCTGCCTTGCCGGTGCTGGCGGCCATGCTGTTGCCGCTGGCGGCGATGTCATGGGGACTGGCGGCCACCGCTCTGGTCTTTCTGGCGCTGCTTGGCGCTGTCGCCGCCAGGAGCGGCGGCGCTTCAATGTGGCGCGGGGCGCTGCGCATCTGTTTCTGGAGCGCGCTGGCAATGCTGCTCAGCGCCCTGGTCGGGCGGCTTTTTGAGGTGACGGTTTAGAGCAGTTTTGATTCAAGTGTACGCACCCCCTATACCGTTCGGGCTGAGCCTGTCGAAGCCCGGTTCAAGCCGCCATACCCTCTCTCCGCACCGTCCTTCGACAAGCTCAGGACGAACGAGTGTGTAAACATTTGAACAGAAAATGCTCTAGATTTCCCGCTAGGCGGGGTATTTCAGTGTTTTTGCCGCTGGCGCCGCCAGCGCCGGGAGGCCAGGATGACGGCCCCGGCGACAACACCGGCCAGAATGGCCATGAGAGGTTCGGCGTAACCGTCGGCCAGCCAGTCCAGTCCAGCGACGCCGACGAATACGCCAATGCTTTCTTTGACCGGTAAATCGTCAGCAAGGGACATTAGGGTTTCCGGCTGGTGGGAATGACAACCGGAACGGGCTGTGGCCGTTGCGGCGGCAGACCAAACAGGTAGAGGCGGGCGGCTTGCAGAAAATCATGGATATTCATGGCGGCACCATTGTCTCAGGGTGAATCTGCATTCTAGGAAGGCGTCAACCCAGGGTCTATGACCGGAGCGTGCCGCCGATGTAACGCGCCATGATGCTTTGTGGCGCTTTGTAACGGACGCCGAAAAACGCCTATTGGCGGGCTTGCCAGCTCAGGATGAAGCGGGCGCCGCCAAGCGGCGAGGCGGCGGCGGTGGCGACGCCGCCATGCCATTCGAGTACGCGCCGGACAATGGCCAGACCGAGGCCGTAGCCGCCGGTGGAGCGGTCGCGCGAACGGTCAAGGCGGGCGAAGGCGGTAAAGACGTGCTCGCGTTCTGCCGCCGGAATGCCGATGCCGTCGTCATCGACGACAATCTGGATGCGCTCGCCATCGAGTTCGGCGCTGACCTGAATTTTCTCGCGGGTGTATTTGAAGGCGTTCCTCAGGATGTTGCTCAGGGCATAGGGCATCAGCTTGCGGTCGAGGTCGATATGAAGCTCTGGCGGCAGTCGGCTGGTGTCGACGTCGACCGTCAGCGCCTGGCCAAGGAGACGCACGGATTCAACCTGGTCGATCAGCCAGTCGGCAAAGGGCACGCTGGAAAACTGGGCTTCCGGCGCTTCGCGCTCGAAGCGGGCGTAGGTCAGGCTGGTGTCGATCAGGCGGTCGAGTTCGTCGAGATCGCTCTCCATCATCGCCCCCAGACGTTGGCGCTCGGCGAGTTCTGTCGCTGCGGCCAGCATTTCGAGGGCAAAGCGCATCCGCGCGATCGGCGTCCGCAATTCGTGCGAAATGCTGCTCGACAGCTCGCGGTGCGTCGCCAGGAGTTGCTGCACCCGTTCGGCCATGCTGTTCATGGTGTCGGCCAGCGGCGAGAACAGTTGACTGCGCGCCGGCGGCGAACGGGCGGCGAAATCGCCGTCGCCGAGGTCGCGGGCGGTCTGGCGGATGGATTCGAGATCGCGCCAGACCGGGCGCACCCAGAACCAGAGCACAATGCCGAAAATGAGGCCGATCAGACTCCAGGTCAACAGCCGCAGGCGGATTTCCAGCGGCAGGCGTTCGGTCTGTTCGGGATTGTGGCTGGCCGCCAGGGGGCCGACGACCAGCACTTTGCTGCTGTTGCCGAGGCGGTGGTACATGACATCGCCAGCGTGGTCGATGGCGATGTCACCGGCGTCGAGCTTGTCCACCTGCTCCGGCTTGAGGGCGCTGTCGAGCGTCATGCGCTCGACGATGCTCAGGTTGTAGGAAAATTTCTGGTCGAGTTCTTTGACGGCTGTTTCCCAGGTGTGGCGCGGATGGCGGGCCAGTTCATCCTCGATCAGCGTGATGGTGCCGCGCATGAAGCGGCGGGCGTAATCATCGGTAATGCCGCGCTGCGCCGTTGAAATGACGAAATCAGCGGTAAAGGCGATGGCGACGAAGGAACCCATCGCCAGCAGGTAGAAGTTGAAAAACAGCCGGGAAAGGCTGTAACGCCCGCCGCGCCAGCGCGGCAAGGAGACGCGAAAAAAGGCGCGGGCAAGACCCTGGCTGCGTTCTGGCTGGTTCTGCTCCGGCTCGCCCGTTTTGTCCGGTTCAGTTCCAGTCATGTTTACTGAACAGGTAGCCCTTGCCGCGAACGGTTTTGATCCGGGTCGGATTTTCCGGGTCGTCGTTGAGTTTTCGGCGCAGGCGCGAAATGCGGGCGTCAATCGAACGGTCGAGGCCGTCGAAGCCGATGCCGCGCAACTCCTGCAACAGATCGTCGCGCGACAGTACATTACCGGCGTGGCTGGCGAGCAGCCAGAGCAGGTCAAATTCCGCCGTGGTCAAGTCGATGGTCGCTTCCGCCAGGCTGGCGGTGCGCGTCACCTGACTGATGTGAAACTGGCCGAAGGCCAGCGATTCGGCTTCGCCGCCGTGGTCATCGAGCGTCGGCAAGCGGCGCAGCAGCGCCTTGATGCGCGCCAGCAAGACACGCGGCTGCACCGGCTTGGCGATGTAATCGTCAGCGCCCATCTCAAGGCCGAGAATCTGGTCGAAATCTTCATCGCGGGCCGTCAGCATCAAAATGACGCCACGGTATTGCGGACGCACCGAACGACAGACCTCGAAGCCATCCTTGCCCGGCAGCATCACGTCGAGAATGACGAGATCGGGCTGCTCGGCCAGAATGCGCGCTTCGGCGCTATCGCCGCGCGGCTCGATGGCGACTTCAAAATCGTTCTTGACCAGATACTCGGCAGTCAGTTCAGCCAGCCGGGCATCGTCTTCGACAAGGAGGATTCGCGTATTCATGCGCGCATATTAACCAGCCGTTGCAGGATGGTCTAGCTACCTCTGCATTGCCGACAATGCCGTAAAATAAAAACTCGCTTTGGGGAGTGTTGACATGCCGATGGATTTTTCCCGTATTCCGCTACGCGCCTGGTTCGCCGCGCTGGCGCTGGGCTGTTTTGGCCTGGTCGTTTTCAGCATGACTTTGCAGCATATGCTCCGCTTGGCCCCGTGTCCGTTGTGCATTTTTCAGCGCCTGCTCTACCTGACGATCAGCGTTCTGGCCTTGGCGGGCTTTTTGCTGCCGCTGGCGCGCCCGTTCTGGCGCGGCGCAATCGGAGCGGTGACGCTGCTGGGCGCGGGCGTCGCCGCCTACCAGACCTGGATGCAGCTTTACCCCGAACTGGCCCCGGAATGCAGCTTCACCGACCCGAACCTGATCGAGCGTCTGGTCGACTGGCTCGGTATGCAGTTCCCCTCCCTCTTTCTCGCCACCGGCTTTTGCGCCAGCATCGAGTGGTCCCTCCTCGGTCTGTCGATGGCCAACTGGTCGCTGCTGATCTTCTCCGCCATTGCCGTCTACGTCATGCTGACGCTGCGGCGGCGGCCCTGATCCGGCGGCAGAAAAAACAAAACCCGCCAGCAGGCGGGTTGGTGTTAATCGAAAGCCGGAGCAGCCGAGTTACTTCAGCTTCACTTCCTTGTAAGCGACGTGCTTTCTCGCCTTCGGATCGTATTTCATCATCTCCAGCTTTTCCGGCGTCGTCCGCTTGTTTTTCGAGGTGGTGTAGAAGTGACCCGTGCCCGCTGTCGATTCCAGCTTGATCTTTTCGCGTCCGCCTTTAGCCATTTTCTTCTTCCTTCCTTAATCAGATTTCGCCACGGGCGCGCAGGTCGGCGAGCACGGCGTCGATGCCGTTCTTGTCGATCAAACGCAGACCGGCGTTGGAAACGCGCAGGCGGATGAACCGGTTTTCGCTCTCGACCCAGAAACGGCGTTGTTGCAGATTGGGCAGGAAGCGGCGCTTCGTTTTGTTGTTGGCGTGGGAAACCTTGTTCCCAACCATCGGGGCCTTGCCCGTGACTTGGCAGACTCGCGCCATGATGGGTGCTCCAGAATTCGATAAGGAAAGCCGAACATTCTAATCGAAATGACGCCATGCGTTCAAGGGGTGGCCGATGCTTTTACCTGATATTTTTTACCTGTTCCCCGCTGCCGCCCCTCACAGCGCATCCAGCGGACTGACCACGCCGCGCCCGCCACGGTTGAGCACATGGGTGTAAATCATCGTCGTTTTCACATCGCTGTGGCCCAGCAACTCCTGCACCGTGCGGATGTCATAGCCCGCCTGCAACAGATGCGTGGCAAAACTGTGACGCAGCACATGCGGCGTACACGGCTTGGCGATGCCAACCCGCCGCGCCGCCTCGCGCACCGCCCGCTGCACGCTTTCGGGATAAATATGATGCCGCCGCTCAACCCCGGAACGCGGATCGACCGAGCGCACCGGACTCGGAAACACCCATTGCCAGCCCCACTGCCGCCCCGCCTGCGGATACTTGACGGCCAGCGCGTCAGGCAAATACACCGCGCCCAACCCCGCCGCCACATCCGCGTCATGCAGCGCCTTCACCCGCGCCAAGTGCTTCTGCAACGGCAACACCAGATTCTCCGGCAACACCGTCACCCGATCCTTGTTGCCCTTGCCCGCACGGATCACAATCTCGCGCCGCGTCAATTCAAGATCCTTGACCCGCAGGCGCAGACATTCGAGCAGGCGCATCCCCGTGCCATACAACAAACCGGCGACCAGCCCCATCGTCCCCTGCGTCGTGCCCAGCAAATCGCGCACCTCGCGCGGCGTTAACACCACCGGCAAGCGTGCGCTACGCTTGGCCTGCACAATCTCATCAAGCCACGGCAAATCCATGCCCAGCACCTGCCGGTAGAGAAACAAAAGGGCGCTTTTGGCCTGATTCTGCGTCGCCGCCGAAACATGGCGCTCGTTCGCCAGATGCGTCAGGAACGCCGAAATCTCGCTTGCCCCCATCTCGCGCGGATGGCGCTTGTCGTGAAATAGGATAAAACGCCGCGTCCAGTCGCAATAAGCCTCCTCGGTGCGAATACTGTAGTGCCGCACCCGGATCGCCTCGCGCATCTGATCCAGCAGCTTGGGAGATTTGGCTTCCATCTGCCAAATTTTAGGTTTGCCTAAACAGAAACGCAATGGGTTTTTCGGGCAGGAATTGACAGCATTGACAAGTTAGGTGACACTGCCTCCTTCAAGACATGTCGCCTAATTAGCGTTAGGCTGCTCATCCGCAGTTTCATTTGCGGTCATGTTTATGTCATCCGCTCGTACCCTTGCAACCGCTTTGGCCTTGTCCGAGTTCAAGCGTTTTCGTCGGGCTTCGCCTGCGAGCGTTTGGGTATGCGTTCTCCGTCAGCAAATCTTTCCCTGACGGTTAGTTCCGTGCTCTAATCATCGTCTTGGGTTAGGCGCTTCGCATTTGTTACGGCCTAACATTGTGCTCAACCCGGACTGCCGCTGACGCGGCAGCCGGTTAGCTCAGGCGTTAGGCTTGAGAGATTAAGGCACGTCGCATAAAGCAAAGGGACCGCAAGTGAAATCCGTAGTTCTTTTCGCAGTTGTGTTTGCCACTGTGCTTATCGTTCCGATCGCCGCGAACTCCCAATCGACACCGCCATTAGAGCCAGAAGACGCTGTAAGTATTATTGGCCCGACAGCGATAGGATTTTTTCCGCCAATCACGGCTAAAGAACGCGACGAAGATGATGGCGGCCTTTCAGAAGGCTATGCTCATCTCTTGTTCGCATTGGAAGACCTAGAAAAGTGCCTAACGCCGCGTAAATTAGCCATTAAAGTCAAGTTGACTCGTTCATTGAAGATACAGAATGGCTCTGCCAGTCGCGAGCTTAAGTTTCCCATGGATTGGCAACATTCTGTGGGTATTGTTCTCGTTGAATCTGGGCGGGAGCCAGAAGTAGTATACGCCACGGCTGGACCAAGCTCTCTTTTAGAGACGGGACCTCAGGCGGCGTGGAAGTACTTTTCAGAGCCGCGCTGTAAACGACATGACGAGCAGTAGTGGAAGTAGCCTAACCCTTCGTTCGAGCGGACTCGACACTTCCCTCGGTTTAGTGGACACCCTGATCTAACCAATCAGGAGTGTCTTTCATGCCAAAATCCGGACCCCGAACCACCGCCCGCTAC